>DATICH010000090.1:0-10338 GCA_035456885.1 Methyloceanibacter sp. | reverse complement strand
ATAGTCGAGCTCCGTGGCGCAACCGGCCTCTTTCCACAAAACATCATCGATATTTTTGAAGGTTTGCTCGAACATTGGTTCCTCCCCGGATGGCCATTCTGTCTCGCCCCACTCGGGTTCGCAACTCTAAGATGTGCCCATGACACCAGCCCTGAAGCGGAGACTGGAAGCGGCGCTTGGCGCGGCGGTGGACGAACTGGCGCCGCTTGCGGTTGGCTTCGGGCTCGAGGGCGCCGCGGTCACGCTCGCCGACCGCCGGCGTCTGGCGGTGAAGGCGGCCGCGCCCGGCTCCGCGCGCGCGGGCAATCTTGCGCTCGAAGCTTTCATGCTCGGCGAGCTGGCGCGCCTTTCGGATCTGCCGGTGCCGCTCGTCCACTATGCGGATGACGATCTGCTCGTGATGGACTTCATCGAGACCGACGGCGGCGGCATCAGCGAAAGCGTCGAGCGTCATGCCGGCGAATTGATCGCGAGCTTGCACGCGGTGCCTCGCCCGCGCTTCGGCTATGCGCGCGATACGCTGATCGGGCCGCTCGCTCAGCCCAACCCGGAGAGCGCGCGCTGGGTGCCGTTCTTCCGCGATCACCGTCTGCTTTCTATGGCGCGCGCGGCGCATGCGGAAGCCGCGCTGCCCTCGCCGCTCCTCGCGCGCATCGAGCGTCTCGCCCAGCGCATCGAGGATCATCTCTCCGAGCCGGCGCACCCATCTTTGCTGCATGGCGATCTCTGGACCGGCAACGTGCTCACGCGCGGCGGCAAGGTCGCGGGCCTGGTCGATCCGGCGATCTATTTTGGGCATCCGGAGATCGAGCTTGCCTTCGGCACCTTGTTCGGCACGTTCGGCCAGCCGTTCTTCGAAGCCTATGCGAGCCGGCTCAAGCTCGCGCCCGGCTTCCACGCGGAGCGGCGGGACATCTACAATCTCTATCCCCGGCTGGTGCATGTCCGGCTGTTCGGGTCGAGCTATCTTGCCGGAATCGAGGCGAGTTTGACGCGGCTCGGATGCTGAACCTGCTTGGCGGCGATGTGCACGTGCCGAATGGCGAAATGGATGTGTCGGATGGCGCTGCGGACGGCTCGCGGCGGCATAAAGAGCGGTGCAAACCGGCCAAGTGTAAAAAGAACCGGCCCGGACAGCGCCGGGCCGGTCTTCCCTGCGAAACGAGCCGAGCGCCAAAGGCATGGCCTTAATAGCGGGCTTCGGCTCGCCCCCCCATCATGTTCCTGAGCCTTAGATTTTTCGGAGTGCTACAGGTCCCTCAATTTGTTTTGCGCGCGATGGGTAACTAGGCCCCCCAGCCCCGTCCCCCATTTGTGAAAGCAAGGCTAGCCAGCGGGGCCGCAAGCTTCAATATTGCGCGAGGCATCGGGCGCAAAACGCTCATCGACTGTGGCGCAAATGCCATTGCGCGCCATGCGCCTCTATTTGGCGAGATATTTCAATGAACTAGCCCCATCCCGCCGCGCTGTTTGGCTGGCGCTGAGGACGCGTCGGGATGGATCGGGGCGCGGTCGAGCGGCGAACTTTGTGCCGGCTTGTTGCAGTTCGGCAACGGGGGCCGGAGGGCGGCGCCGGATTGATTCTCCGGTCCGCTCAACTGCCCGCAAGCGAAACGCCAAGGCCTTGACGACCTTGGCGTTTTGCGCAGAAGCGGTGCGGAGCTGGGCTAGCGGCGAAGCGAGACGCTCGCGGCCGGCCGGTAGGCGCCGGAGCGCTTGTCCAGCTGCACGATATTGATGCTGTGAGTCGCGCCGGAGACCTTGATATTCATGCGGCCGGAGAATTTGTCGCCGCGGATAATCGCGCGCACGCTATTGCCGCTCGCCGTCCCGCTCACCGTCCCGGAGGCATCGTAGGTGGTTTCGCTCCAGGAGCCCGAGATCTTGCCGCCGCGATAGGTGAGCTGCGACGAGGTGCTGAATTTATAGTCGGTGCCGGCGCAGCGCATGTTCTGCGTCACAGAGCTCCCGGCAACCGCATAGGTGACGCGGCAGCTTACCCTTTCGGCTTGGCCTTTTGACGGCGTCACCGTGCCGCTGCCGGTCCAATAGCCATTCAACTGATGGAACGGATTGCTGGTCGCCGATTCGGCTGGGATGGTCACGAGCGCCAAGAACGGAAGCAATGCGACGGGAACGATCTTGGCGGTCAAAATCGTGAGCAATCGAGGTGCCATAAGCCTGTCCCTCTGGTTGATTTCGCTGGAAACTCACCCTGACTGACGGTCAGGGGAATGGCGGGCCGTTGCCGCCCCCCGCGCCAGCGTGCATCATGCAGAAAAAAATCGCACCGGGGCAAGAACGCATGAAATTGCTACGCTATGGCGAGATTGGGCAGGAGAAGCCGGGACTTCTGCACGCGGGCAAAATCCGTGATCTTTCAGGCATTATCGACGATCTGTCGGGCGCTGCGCTCGGTCGCGAAAGCTTGAATCGTCTGAAGGCGCTAGATCCCGCGACACTTCCTTTGGTTGAAGGCGATCCGCGAATCGGTGCGCCGGTCGGCATGGTGCCGAAATTTCTCGGCATCGGGCTGAACTATCGCGATCATGCCGAGGAGACTGGCATGCCGATTCCCGAGATGCCCATCGTGTTCGCCAAGGCAAGCTCCTGCGTCTCGGGTCCTAACGATCCGGTGTTGGCGCCGAAGGAGTTTCAGCGCATGGACTACGAGGTCGAGCTTGGCGTGGTGATCGGCACGCCGGCGAAGCGCGTTGCCGAGGCGGACGCACCCGACCATGTCGCAGGGTATTGCATCTGCAACGATGTCTCCGAGCGCAGCCTGCAAAAAGGCGGCGTGGGCGAATGGATCAAGGCCAAGAGCTACGATTCGTTCGGGCCGCTCGGTCCGTGGCTGGTCACCAAGGACGAAATCCCGGATCCGCACAATCTCGATCTTGCGCTTGATCTCAATGGACAGCGCATGCAGACCGGCAATAGTTCGACGATGATCTTCAGCGTGGCGCAGCTTGTCGCCTATATCAGCAAGTTCATGACTTTGATGCCGGGCGACGTCATCACCACGGGCACACCGCCGGGAGTCGGCATGGCGCGCAATCCGCGCGTGTTCATCAAGCCCGGCGACGAGATCCGCGCCAGCATCTCAGGCCTCGGCGAGCAGCACTGGAAAGTCGTGGCGGAAGGCTAGTCTTTCCGCAACACATGGAAGTGGTGGACCGGGCCCCTGCCCTTGCCGATTTCGAGCTCGTCGGCACGCTGAAGCGCCGCGGTGACATAGCACTTGGCGCGGCTGACCGCTTCACGCAGCGAAGCGCCTTTGGCGAGCTCCGCGGCGATCGCCGATGACAAAGTGCAGCCTGTCCCGTGCGTGTTCTCGGTCGCGACGCGCGGCGCGGCCAGCCGCAACTCCCCTTCCCGGTCGACAAGGATGTCGACGGCCTCGGGGCCGTCCGCATGACCGCCTTTGATCAACACGGCGCTTGCCCCGAGCCCTCGCAAGGCTTCGGCCTGAGCGCGCATCTCGCTCTCGTTCTTCGCCTCACTCCCGTCAAGCAGCTTCGCCGCCTCGGGCAGATTCGGCGTGATGAGGGTGGCTCGCGGTAGAAGCGCTGTGCGGAGCGTCTCGATGGCCTCTTCATCCAACAAGACATCGCCTGACGCGGCGACCATCACCGGATCGAGCACGATGGGGAGGTTCCCAAGCGCCTTAAGTTGCTCGGCTACCGCTTCGATGATCTCGCCGGTTGCCAGCATGCCGATCTTGACTGCGCGAACATCGAGGTCGCGCGCCACCACCTTGATCTGCCGTGCCACGAAATCGGGCGGCACCACCAGCACCGCGTCGACGCCTTGCGTATTCTGCGCGGTCAGCGCGGTGATGGCGCTCGCGCCATAGACGCCGAGCGCGGCGAAGGTCTTCAGGTCGGCCTGAATGCCGGCACCGCCTGAGGAATCAGAACCGGCGATGGTGAGGGCGATGGCGGTCATTCCGCCTCAATAGCCATGGTCACGGAAAAAGGCGAGCGCCGTCAGCCGATTTTGGCGAGCCCGGGAAACATCTCCAGGATCCAGGCGGCAATCAAGGTCATAGAATCTGTAAGGAAGAGGATGCCGGTGAGCACGAGGAAGGCACCGAGCAGCTTCTCGACCAGGCCGAGATGCTTCTTGAAGCGCTGCATGGTGCTCATGAACGGCTTGATGGCGACGGCGGCGGCGATGAAGGGGATGCCGAGCCCAAGCGAATAGACGAACAACAGGCTCACACCTTTCGAAACGGAATCCTCGCCCGCGGCGACGGCGAGGATCGCGGCGAGAACCGGGCCGATGCAAGGCGTCCAGCCAAAGGCGAAGGCAAGGCCGATGACGTAGGCGCCGACCAGACCCGCGGGGCGCGCGTCGGCATGGTAGCGCGCCTCGCGATGCAGGAAGGGCAGATGGATCACACCGAGAAAATGCAGTCCGGCGATGATGATGATCACGCCGGCGATCTTGCTCAAGAGCGGCAGATTGGCGAGGAGCAACTGGCCGGCGGCCGTCGCCGTCGCGCCGAGCGTCACGAAAACGGTGGTGAAGCCGAGCACGAAGGCGACGGCCGAGAGCACCACCGTCTTATAGACATGGGACGGCGTCTCGTCCTCGCCCGTAAGCTGGTCGAAGGTAGTGCCGCCGAGGAAGCAGAGATAAGGCGGCACGAGCGGCAGCACGCAGGGGCTGAGAAAACTCAGAAATCCCGCAATCAGCGCGCCGATAATCGTAACGTCCAAGTTTCTGCCTCATCGGCCGCGGTCCGCCACGCAGGCGATCCAGCAAAACGAACAGTCTCTATAGACTACTGGATTGCCCGCGCCGCTCCCCTGGTCAAGCCCGGGGAGGACAATGACAGGTCACATTAGCGTTAGGAGCGCCCTCAAGCCGCGGCAGCGCGGGCGCGCAAGGCAGCAGCCCTGATGGCGTCGATATTGCCTTTATAGTTGCCGCCTTTGAACACGGCCGCACCCGCGACCAGCACATTTGCGCCCGCCTCGACGACGAGCGGCGCGGTCTTTTCATTAATGCCGCCGTCAACTTCCAGGTGAATCGGCCGAGCACCGATGGCTTTACGGATCGCCCTGATCTTGTCGAGCTGCGACGGGATGAACGCCTGCCCGCCGAAGCCTGGATTGACCGTCATCACCAGCACGAGATCGACTTTGTCGAGGACATAGTCGATGGCCGTCTCCGGCGTCGCCGGGGTGATCGACACGCCGGCCTGCTTGCCGAGGCTCTTGATCAGTTGCAGTGAGCGATCGAGATGGGGCCCAGCTTCGGCATGCACGGTGATGATGTCGGCACCGGCCTTGGCGAAGGCCTCGATAAAGGGGTCGCAAGGCGCGATCATCAGATGCACGTCGAGGATTTTCTTGATGTGCGGGCGGAGAGCCTTCACCACATCGGGACCGATGGTGAGGTTGGGCACGAAATGTCCATCCATCACATCGACATGGATCCAGTCAGCGCCGGCCGCATCGACGGCGCGCACTTCCTCGCCGAGCTTGGCGAAGTCGGCGGAGAGGATCGATGGGGCGATGATGATGTCCTTGGCCATGGCGCAACCTATGTCATTGCCCGGCTCGATCGGGTAATCTAGTAACCCGGTCATCGCAAATAACTGCTGATCGATGGTTACTAGATTCCCCCCTTCCCGGGAATGACAAGTGGCGAGAAACCACCAGATTCTTCAGTTCAGGCTCGGGCGCCGGGTCTGGCAAGGGCTGCAACGGCTGGCAGCTCATGGCCGCCGAGCCATTCGAGAAAAGCCCCGCCCGCGGTGGAGACGTAGCTAAGATCCGCAGCAGCACCTGCCTCATTCAGGGCGCGTACGGTGTCGCCGCCTCCGGCCACGCTGACCAACTTCCCCTCTTTGGTCAGGCGGGCGACCTCGCGGGCGATGGCGAAGGTCGCTTCGCCGAAGGGCGCGGTCTCGAAGGCACCGAGCGGGCCGTTCCACAGCACAGTACTGACCGAAGCGAGATGCCGCTTCAAATCGGCAACACTTTCGGGCCCGAAATCGAGGATCATGGCATCGTCTGGGACCTTGTCGATCGGGCAGACTTGCCACTCGATACCTTCCCTGAGTTCTTTCGCCACCACGGCGTCGCGCGGCAGGACGATCTCGCAGTTAGCTCGCGCGGCCTTGACGATGATGTCCTTCGCGGTATCCACGAAATCAGGCTCGGCGAACGAGGCGCCGGTCGCGACGCCTTTGGCGAGGAGAAACGTGTTGGCCATGGCGCCGCCGATCACGAGCACGTCCATGCGGGCGACGAGATTAGTCAGCACCTCGATCTTGGTAGAGACCTTGCTGCCGCCGACAATGGCCATCACCGGCCGCTCCGGCGTTTCCAATGCCTCGCCGAGCGCGGTGATCTCGGCCATCATCAGCAGCCCGGCATAGGACGGAAGAAATTTCGTGATCGCCTCGATCGAGGCATGCGCCCGGTGCGCCGAGGAGAACGCGTCGTCCACGTAGATGTCGCCGTGCTCCGCGAGCCGCCTTGCGAAATTCGGGTCGTTCTTCTCTTCGCCCGGGTAGAAGCGGACATTCTGCAGCACGACGACCTCGCCGGGCCGCAAGCCCGCAAGCCCATTCCGCGCCTCCTCGCCGATGCAATCGCCGACGAAGCGGACCGGCGTGTCGCCCATCAGCTCCCTCATCTTGTCGGCGACGGGCTTGAGCGACGTCTCCGGCGAGATCACACCCTTGGGCCGGCCAAGATGCGACAACACGATGACCTTAGCGCCTTCGCGGGCAAGCTTGGTGATGGTCGGCAGCACGCGGGCGATGCGGGTCGGGTCGGCGACCTTGCCACCCTCGATCGGTACGTTGAAATCGACGCGGACCAGGACCCGCTTGCCGCGCACGTCGACCCCGTCGATGGTCCTGATGCGGGAGAGGTCGAGACCGCCCGTGCCGCCTGCGGGCGACGACTCGTTCATATCAAGCGCCCCATGGCGACCGCGGTGTCGCTCATGCGGTTGGAGAAGCCCCATTCGTTGTCGTACCACGCGACCACGCGGCAGAATGTGCCGTCGACCACCTGCGTGCTCGGCAAGTCGAAGATCGAGCTCAACGGGTCGTGATTGAAATCGGTCGAGACCAACGGCTTGTCGTTCACACCGAGCACGCCCTTGAGCGGGCCTTGCGCCGCCTTGGTCATGGCGGCGTTGATCTCGTCCTTGTCGGTCGGGCGCTTGGACGTGAAGGTGAAGTCGATCATGCTGACATTTGGCACCGGCACCCTGATCGAGGCGCCGTCGAGCTTGCCTTTCAGCTCGGGGAGCACGAGGCCCACGGCCTTGGCCGCACCGGTCGAGGTCGGGATCAAATTCATCGCGCTCGCGCGGGCGCGGTAGGGATCCTTGTGCAGAGTGTCCACCGTGCGTTGGTCGCCCGTATAGGCGTGCACGGTGGTCATGTAGCCGTGCTTGATGCCGATCGCGTCGTTCAACACTTGCGCCACGGGCGCCAGGCAGTTCGTCGTACAGGAAGCGTTGGAGACGACGTGATGTTCCTGGGTGAGCTTGTCGTGGTTCACGCCGAACACCACGGTGAGATCCGCGCCGGAACACGGCGCCGAGACCAGCACGCGCTTGGCGCCGGCGGAAAGATGCTTGGCGGCGGCGTCGCGGTCGGTGAAGCGGCCGGTACATTCCATGACGATGTCGACGCCGAGATCGCGCCAGGGAAGCTTCTCCGGCGTCGCCTCGGCGAGGACCATCACGTCTTGCCCGTCGGCCTTCAGGCGGCGGTCGGCCACGTTGACCTTGCCGGGGAAGCGGCCATGCACGCTGTCGAATTCGAGCAGGTGGGCGTTCATCTCCGGCGAGCCGAGATCGTTGATCGCGACGAAGTCGAGATCCTTGCGCCCGGCTTCGAGGAAAGCCCTGAAAGTCAGCCTGCCGATCCGCCCGAACCCGTTGATAGCGACGCGCTTATTGGCCATTTCTCCTTACCTTTTCGACTTACCTGCGAGATCACGCGCGGCGGCGGCGACCGCCTCGGGCGTGATGCCGAAATGCTTATATAGGTGCTGCGCCGGGGCAGAAGCGCCAAATCCGCGCATACCGATGAAGGCGCCGTCGGGCCCGATCCAGCGCTCCCATCCGAGTTCAACGGCAGCCTCCACCGCGAGGCGGGGTGCCGAACCCAATACGTTCTCGCGATAGTTCCCATCTTGCGCCGCGAATAACTCCCAGCAGGGCATCGATACGACGGCTGCCTTGATCCCCTCCCCTTCGAGCGCCTTGGCCGCCTGAACGGCGAGCGAAACTTCGGAGCCGGTGCCAATCAGGGTCACGTCGCGCGCCCCTTTGGTTTCGATCAGCACATAGGCGCCTTTGGCGCAGAGATTCTCATCATTGGGCTCGGTGCGCAGCAGGGGCAGCCCCTGGCGCGTCAGCGCCAGGATGGTCGGCGTGGTTTTGGAATAGAGTGCCAACTCCCAGCATTCGGCGCATTCGACCGAGTCAGCGGGCCGCATCACCTGGAGATTGGGCATGGCGCGGAGCGCCGCCAGGTGCTCGACCGGTTGATGGGTCGGGCCGTCCTCGCCAAGCCCGATCGAATCGTGGGTCATCACATAAATGACCCTTTGACCCATCAGGGCGGATAGCCGGATCGAGGGCCGGCAATAGTCGGTGAAGACCAGGAAAGAGCCGCCATAGGGCACAATGCCGCCATGCAGCGCGAGCCCATTCATCGCCGCGGCCATGGCATGCTCGCGCACGCCGTAATGGATGTAATTGCCGGCGAAGTGGCCAGGCTTGATCACCACGCTTTGCTTGGTGAGCGTGCCGTTCGAGCCGGTGAGATCGGCCGAGCCACCGATCAGGCCCGGCACCACCGGCAGTAGCTTCTCCAGCACCTTCTGTGAGGACTGCCGCGTGGCGAGCTTGGCGGCCTCTCGAGCGAAGTCTGCCTTGACCGCGCTGACAGCCTCGGCAATCGCCGCCTTCACTTGGTCGTCGATCGGATCGGTCAGGTGAATCCGAACCTCGGCATCGAGCCGCTTGGCGGCCCTGTCCCAAGCCTCGTAGGCGCCCTTGTGCCTCGATCCCGCGGCGCGCCAGCTCGCCAGCACCGGCTTCGGCAGCTCGAATGGCGCGTGCCGCCAGCCAAGCTTCTCGCGCGCGCCGGCGACCTCCTCCTCGCCAAGCGGCGAGCCATGGGTCGCGGCGGTGCCGGCCTTCTTGGGAGCGCCATAGCCGATGACCGTGCGGCAGGCGATCAGCGACGGACGGTCGGTGACGTTCCGCGCATTCTCGATGGCGAGCGCGACGGCCTCCGGGTCGTGACCGTCGACCCGCGCCGTATGCCAATGCGAGGCGCGGAAGCGCTCGATCTGGTCGTCGGACACGGAAAGGCTGGTTGGCCCGTCGATCGAGATCTGATTGTCGTCGAACAGTACGATCAGCTTGCCGAGCTTGAGATGGCCGGCAAGGGAGATTGCCTCGTGGCTGATCCCCTCCATCAAGCAGCCGTCGCCCGCCAGGCAATAGGTGAAATGGTCGACGATCTCGTCGCCATAGCGGGCATTGAGGATGCGCTCGGCGAGCGCCATGCCGACGGCGTTGCCGAGCCCCTGCCCCAGCGGCCCGGTGGTGGTTTCAATGCCCGGCGCATGGCCGAATTCCGGGTGCCCCGGCGTGCGGGAATTGAGCTGGCGGAAATTCTTCAGCTCCTCCAGGGTCATGTCCGGATAGCCGGTGAGATAGAGCAAGGAATAGAGCAGCATCGAGCCGTGCCCGGCCGAGAGCACGAATCGGTCGTGGTCGGGCCAGTCGGGGTGGGCCGGGTCGAATTTCAGGAAGCGGGTGAAGAGCACAGTGGCGACATCGGCCATGCCCATGGGCATGCCGGGATGGCCGGAGCCGGCCTTTTGCACGGCGTCCATGGCCAGCACACGGATGGCGTTGGCCATGTCGTTATGCGTTGCCTCAGGTAACGCCTGATCCTGCATCAGATCAGAGTCAGCGGAAATCTGCGGTTTTTGCATCGACCACAGCTCTCAGGTAGCGGTTTAGGTAGCAACGCAAAAGGCGACATTCATATAAAGAGAGGCCTCTCCTGAGGGAACACGCTTGTTGAACTTATACGCATCGGCCCGCGTGGGGGCGAACCCAACGGGCCGACACTTGCCAGCAAAGCCCGGGAGGCTTCGCGTGACCGAGGGAATCATTAGCACAGTCCGGCACTCGTCGCCTTCCAGGGACAACCAGACAGGAGGGATTGATGACTCAGATTAATCGCAGACGTGCCTTAGCCGTTGTCGCAGCCGTTCCCGCTGCCGTCGCCACCGGGTCACTTGCAACCGGCGAGCCGGGAGAGTTGGCCGCATT
>DATICH010000089.1:0-2825 GCA_035456885.1 Methyloceanibacter sp. | reverse complement strand
GGTGGATCGAAAAGCCGGGTCGTGCCATGATCCGGACATGGATCTGGAAGTAGCGCGGAAGACCCTGTCGAAGCGCAACGCGTTCTCTTCGAAACGGATCGCGTTTTTGGCCGTCGCTGGGGTGGCCCTGGTCGTGGGCATTGTCCTGCGTTCGGGTCACTATTTTGGCCAGCCAGAAGCGCAACAGAACGCGCCGGTTAACGTTGCGGCGCCCCCAGCCCCCGCCGCAACGCCTAGCGTGGACGATCCCGAGGCTTCACCAGCCACGCAGGAAGCCGAGGATGCGCCGAGCCAGCAGGCCGAGCAGGCGGGTGAGGCAGTCGAAGAGTCTCCGCCGGTCACGGGTGCGGCGCCGCCGTCATCCGCCCCGACGCCTACAGTGGAAACGACGGAGCCCACTCGCGAGACTACACCACCCGCGCAGGAAACGGAGATTGCGCCGAGCGAGCAGCCCGAACAGGCCGTCGCCGAGCAACCCGAACCTCCGGGTGGAGGCATGATTCTCGTTTCCAGGCGGCCTGTCGAAGTGCTGGCCAATCCCTCCGCCTCTGCACCGACCATGTATGGCTTTCCAGCGGGTCGGCCGTTCCGCGTGATCGGCCGCGAAGCAGGCTTTGCCCAAATCCTGGATTTAAAGAGTGGTGCCACCGGCTGGATCGATGAGGCTGCGCTCGCGCCACCACCGCCCGTGCCGACCGTCTCGAGGCCGTCTCAGCCGAAGCCTGCCGCCGTCGGCCAAAAGCCTGCCAAGCCGTCGACCAGTCCCCCGGCGAAAGCAACCAAGAAGGACCGTCAAACCACTGCCGATTCCGAAGCAGCGGCCGAGCCGGATCCGGCTCAAGCGCGCAGGCGCCCTGGCTTATTTGGCCGAGGGGGCATTTTCGGGGGGATCTTCAGCAACTAGCGATGTCGACGACACCGCGAACGACGGTGGTAGCGGAGGAGGGACTCGAACCCCCGACACGCGGATTATGATTCCGCTGCTCTAACCAGCTGAGCTACTCCGCCAATTGGCTTTGCAAGCGGCGATATAGGGACCGCCAATAATTGGTGTCAAGCAAACGCCTGGCATGCACCAACGCGCGCGCGACCTGCCACTTGACCCGCACCCTGACCGGTTGGGACAGCCTCGCGCCCGCCAACCGCGCCCCAGTCCTGGCGGGGAGGCGGGCCTTCTTCGCCAGTTCCGGACCAAGTCCGAAGCCAGGCTCCTTGACGAAGCGGAGCATGGTGAAAAGACCTAATGGCCTTAAGCTCAGCCGCTCGGCCAGCCGCAGATCCTCGCAGACCAGCACGCGATCGGCCTCGAACACCGGGCGCCAGCCGAGCAGATCGGCGAAGGGCGCAAGCTTCCGCTCGAGAATGCCGCGCATGCCGTCTTCCTGGCTGAAATGGTTCACCAGGATCACCTCGCCACCCGGGGCGCACACGCGCTCGAGCTCCCGCATCACCCGCTCCGGCTCCGGCACTACCGTCATCACATACATGGCGACCACCGTGTCGAAACTCTCGTCGGGAAAAGCCAGCGCGCCGGCATCCATCTCATGCAATGCAACGACATTGGCGAGATTCTTCCGTTCCACCTTGTCCCTGGCTTTGGCCAACATCTCCGGTGAAAGATCGATCCCGGTGATCGTCAAGTGGCCTCCATAGCAAGGCAGCGACAGCCCGGTGCCGACGCCGACCTCGAGCACGCGCCCTCTACGCCGGTTGATAATGCGGACCGCGTGTTTGCGCCCCGCCTCAGCGACTAAGCCGAACGTAAAATCATAGACTGGTGCCCAGCGGCGATAGGCATGACGCACGGACGCCGCATCCATCACTGGTGCCTTGGTACCCACGTTTTCTCCCCGCCTCTACGCGCCGTCTTAACTCGGCGCCTACCGTGATACAGTCGACAATGCTTCTTCGCCTCCGCCCTTTGCCGCGGAAACCACGAAGCCGTCCTTGGCCGAAATCGCACTTCCAGCGGCCGACCTGATCCAACCGCCTCCGAGCAACCGCTGCCCTCCACCATCCGCGGCATAGAATATGCAAGCCTGCCCCGGCGACACACCATCCTCGCCATGGGCGAGATCGACCGTCACGCCGTCCTCGCCGAGCGACAAGCGCGCCGGCTGCAGGGGACCGCTCGAGCGGATCCGGGCAAGGACCTCCTCGCCCGCCGCACCGAATGCCTCCAAGGGCTCATCACCGAGCCAATTCACGTCGCGCAGCCTGATGCTCCGCGTACGCAAGGCCTCTCGTGGACCGACCACCACTTCGCGCGCCGCCGCGTCGAGCTTGACCACGTAAAGCGGCTCTGGCGCCGGTACGCCGAGGCCCTTTCGCTGGCCGATCGTGTAATTGATGATGCCGCCGTGGCGGCCGAGCACGCGTCCGTCGACATGCACGATATTGCCGGCCTCAGCCGCGCCGGGCCGCAGGCGCTCGATCACCTGCGTGTAGCGCCCGGTAGGCACGAAACAGATGTCCTGACTGTCGGACTTCTCGGCGACCGCCAGCCCGAAATCCCGCGCGAGCTTGCGCGTCGCATGCTTGTCGAGGGCGCCAAGCGGAAACCGCAAGAAGTCGAGCTGTTCGCGCGTGGTGGCGAACAGGAAATAACTCTGGTCGCGCTCCGTGTCGGCGGCGCGATACAGCTCCCAGCTATACGCGCCCGGCCTGCTCCTGACATAATGGCCGGTCGCGAGGGCAGCGGCGCCGAGCCCAGCCGCCGTCTCCAACAGATCGTGGAACTTAATCTTCTGGTTGCAGGCAACGCAGGGAACCGGCGTCTCGCCTTGCAGATAGCTGTCGGCGAACTCGCCCATCACCGCCTTGGC
>DATICH010000088.1:0-5067 GCA_035456885.1 Methyloceanibacter sp. | reverse complement strand
ATGACGTTGGTACCATGCCCCGTCACCGAGGCCTTGGCGATCGAATGCACAGGCCGGAAATTGGTGCCGGTGTAATACTCGGTGATCACCACGATCAGCGCGGTGACGATCAGCCCGACGGCGCCGCAATAGAACAGGGCCTGGCCGCTGAAGCTCACCTCGCCGATCTTCATTGCGGTATCCATGCCGACCAGCCACGCGGTCAACGGCCAGAGCAGGATCAGCGACAGGATGCCCGTGGCGATGACGCCCTTGTAAAGGGCGCCCATGATCGACTGGCTGCTGCCCAGTCGGACGAAGAAGGTGCCGACGATCGAAGTGAGCACACAGACGGCACCGATGGCGAGCGGATAGAGCATCATCTGCATCAAGCGCTCGTCGCCGGCGAAATAGATCGAGGCAAGCACCATAGTGGCGACGATGGTCACCACATAGGTCTCGAACAGATCGGCGGCCATGCCGGCGCAGTCGCCGACATTGTCGCCAACGTTGTCGGCAATGGTGGCGGGGTTGCGCGGATCGTCCTCGGGAATACCGGCCTCGACTTTGCCGACGAGGTCGCCGCCGACATCGGCGCCTTTGGTAAAGATGCCGCCTCCGAGACGGGCGAAAATGGATATCAGCGAGGCACCGAAACCGAGCGCGACAAGGGCGTCGACCACGTCGCGCGAGGCGGGGCTATAACCGAGGAACTGCGTCAACACGAGGAAATAGATCGACACGCTGAGCAGCGCGAGGCCGGCCACGAGGAGGCCGGTGATCGCGCCGGCGCGAAAGGCGATGCTCAACCCGTCGGCGAGGCTCTTGGTGGCGGCCTGAGCGGTCCTGACATTGGCCCGCACCGAGACATTCATGCCGATATAGCCGGCAGCGCCCGAGAGCACCGCGCCAACCGCAAAGCCGATCGCGGGCGCCATGCCAAGCAGGTAAGCCAGAATCAGAAAGATCGCGATGCCGACAAGGGCGATGGTGGTGTATTGCCTGGCGAGGTAGGCCTGGGCCCCCTCCTGAATTGCCGCGGCGATCTCTTGCATGCGGGCAGTGCCCGGGTCCGCGGCGAGGACCGCCCTGGTGGTCCAGACGCCATAGGCGAGCGAGAGCGCCCCGCAAGCGATAATCAGGTAGAGAACCACGGTCATGACGGTTGCCTCTTAAGCGTTCAATTGGGATTGGTGGGAAAATCGAGGCCCGAAAAAGCGGCACAAAATCGCGCCGTCGGCCTCAAGCCCCCGAAAGACTGGTCTAAAGCCCGCGGGAAAATGCCAAAGTTGCGCACGGGACGCAACAGATGCCTCAGCCAGCGACAATTTGGTCGGGCGTCGGGCGTCGAAGCCCCTAGAAATGGGCGTATCCCTTGCCATCGAGCGGCAACGTCGCCCCGTCGGGCTTGACCACACGCATCTCCCCGCTCCGACCAGTGAGACTGCCGATGGCCGTTACCCTGACCCCTTTAGCCTTCGCCTCGGCCTCGAAGGTAGCGATATTCGCCTCCGGGACCGCTGCCACGATCTCATAATCGTCCCCTCCCGCGAGCAGCTTTGCCAGGAGTTCAGGCTTGCGCTCGATCACCTTGGTCGCCGCCGGCGAGAGGGGCACCTTGGCGGCCTCGATGACGGCGCCGACATGGGATGCTTGGGCAAGTTTCTCGATATCGGCCACGAGGCCATCGGAGACATCGATCGCGCCTTGCGCAAAATTGCGTAGCGGAATCACCAACTGCATCCTCGGCGTTGGGCGGCGATAACGTTCGACGAGGGAGGCCACCTCCTCCTCGGATAAGTCCCAGTCCCGGGCGGTGGAGGGCTCGGTCAGCAAGCGCAGACCAAGATACGCATCGCCGATTGTCCCGCTGACATAGAGACGATCGCCCGCCTTGGCGCCATGCCGCAACACCGCATGACCATGCGACACGAGCCCAAGCGCGGTGATGGTGATGATGCGTGGCCCGGGCGCGGCGGTGGTGTCGCCGCCAACGAGGCTGATCCTCGTCGCCTGCTGAAGCTCGCTCAAGCCCGAGGCAAAAGCCTCGAACCAGGCGCCAGACGTCTCCCGCGGCACGGCCAGCGAAAGCAGATAAGCATGGCCGCGCGCACCTTTCGCCGCAAGATCGGACAAATTGACCGCCAGAGCCTTATGACCGATCGAGGCCGGTGGGTCCTCCGCGAGAAAATGCACCCCCTCGATCAACGTATCGCAGGTGGCGATGAGCTCGTAACCTTCGGTGACGACGAGCACGGCGGCGTCGTCGCGCAGGCCAAGGGCCGCGGCATCAGTGGCGAGCGGCGCAAAATAGCGGGCGATGATTTCGAACTCGCCAAGGTCTTTTTCCTCGGCCGGTCCGCGATCGTCGGCCATGGTTAGGCTCCCTGTGGCGCGAATTCCTGAGGCCGCGCCCTGTGACCAAGCTTGTCGAGAATCCCGTTCACGACCTTCGGCTCGTCCTCGGCGAAGAAGGCATGCGCGATGTCGACATACTCGGAGATAATCACTTTCGCCGGCACGTCGTTCCGCGCCAAGATCTCGAAGGCGCCGGCGCGCAGAATCGCTCGCAGAATGGAGTCGACGCGGGTTAGCCGCCAGCCCTCGGCGAGCTGTTTGTCGATCAGAGGATCGATCTTGAGCTGCTCGCGCACCACACCCTGCACCAGATCGCGGAAGAAATCGGCTTCGGCTTCGGCAAATTGGCAGCCCTCGATCTCTTGACCTAGGCGGTGCGCTTCGAACTCGGCGATGACCTGGCTGAGATCGATTCCGGTCATGTCCATCTGATACAGCGCTTGCACCGCGGCGAGCCGGGCGGCACTGCGGGACGACGCCTTCGTGCGGACCTGGCGTCGTGTGACCATGGGTCTAACGCCGGCTCGCAGAAGAAAAATGCTGCTCGAGCCGCAACAGGGTGAGGCAAGCGCGCGCGGCGTCGCCACCTTTGTTGCGGCCATCGACGCTCGCCCGCTCCCAGGCCTGTTCGCGGCTATCGCAGGTTAGGATACCGAAGCCGATCGGCACGGCGTGTTGCACCGCGAGCTGATGCAGCCCCGCCGCCGACTCCCGCGCCACAATATCGTAATGCGTGGTCTCGCCGCGGATGACGCAGCCGAGCGCCACGCAGCCGCGATGCCGGCCGGCCCGGCCGACGAAGCCATTGGCGAGCGCGAGGCTGAGCGCAAGCGCGATCTCGAGCGAGCCGGGCACGGCAAGCCGCTCATATCCCACATTGTTGGCTTCGAGTTCCTCGATGGCGCCACGGGCGAGCTCGTCGGCGATATCCTCGTAGAAGCGAGCCTCGATGATAAGGACGGAGCGTGGACCTTTGCGCGCCATGAACTACTCCAAGCCCCGGTGGCCGACCACAGTGAGACCGTAGCCTTCAAGGCCTACAATTTTGCGCGCCGGAGAGTTCGAGAGCAGCACCATCTCGCGTACGCCGAGATCGAGCAGGATCTGGGCGCCGATGCCATATTCGATCAGCCGTTGCTGACCGGCGCCCGCCGCTTCCTGCATTAGTCGGGTCGAGATCGCGTCTGGACGCGACTCGCGGATTACCACGACGACGCCACGGCCCTCGCGGCCGATGATCTCCATCGCTTTGTGCACGAGAGTCTCGCGGCGCTCGCCGGTCGAAATTACGTCGTCGATGGTGTTGAGCGCATGCACTCGTACCAGCACCGGTGCGCCGCTCGCGACATCGCCCTTGACGAGCACCACATGCTCGGCGGGATCGACGGTCGTAGCATAGACCTTGAGGTCGAACTCGCCGCCATAGGCGCTATCGACCTTGGTTTCGGCCACGCGTTTGACCAAATGGTCGTAGCGGAGGCGGTAGGCGATCAGATCGGCGATAGCCGCAATTTTGAGACCATGGGTCTGGGCAAACGCTACGAGGTCGGGCAACCGCGCCATGGTGCCGTCATCGTTCATGATCTCGCAGATCACGCCGGCCGGGTAAAGACCGGCCAGCCGGGCGAGGTCCACTGCTGCCTCGGTATGACCGGCGCGCACCAAGACGCCGCCGTCCTTCGCCACCAGCGGGAACACGTGACCGGGGGTCATGATGTCGCGATAGTCCTTGGTAGGATCGATGGCGACGGAGACAGTGTGGGCGCGGTCGTGGGCCGAGATGCCGGTCGATACGCCCTCCTTGGCCTCGATCGAGACGGTGAAAGCGGTCGAGTGCCTGCTGCGGTTTGAGCGCGACATGAGCTCCAGATGCAGCTGCTTGGCACGCTCAGGCGTGAGCGCAAGGCAAATCAATCCGCGGCCATGCTTGGCCATGAAATTGATGGCGTCAGGCGTGGCCATTTGCGCCGGAATGACGAGGTCGCCTTCGTTCTCACGCTCCTCTGCGTCGACCAGAATGAACATGCGACCGTTGCGCGCGTCCTCGACGACCTCCTCGATAGGCGAAAGAAACTGATGGACCTTGGGCTTGGCGACGAGGGTCACTTGGTCGGGCTTTCCTCTTCTCTCTGGCGCGCCACGTAGCGCGCTAGAAGATCGACTTCAAGGTTTACCAGATCGGCCGGTCTCCGGTCTTGCCAAGTCGTATGGGCAAGCGTGTAAGGAATGATGTTCACGCCGAAGCGCGTCCCCTCTACGGAATTAACCGTGAGTGAGACACCGTCGAGCGCGACCGAGCCCTTGTCGGCGATGAAACGTGCGAGCTCGGGCGGGCTTTCCAACCAAAATCGCATACTGTCACCGTCCTGCTCGCGGGCGAGGATTCTGGCGCGTCCGTCGACATGACCGGTGACGAGATGGCCACCAAGCTCATCACCAAGCCTGATGGGACGTTCCAAATTGATGCGGCGTCGCGGCTGCCAGCCGCCGAGGGCCGTCCGCTCCAAAGTCTCGTTGGAGACGTCGACGGCGAACAGCGCGCTCTTGCCTTTGGCCTTGCCGATGTTGACGACAGTCAGGCAGCACCCGTCACAGGCGATCGACGCGCCCTGATCGAGGCTGGATCGCTTGTAAGGACAGGCGATCACGAAGCGGGCGCCGGCTCGCTCCTGGAGCGTTCCTATGCCGCTGATAATGCCTGTGAACATCGTCTGTCCCGCCGCCACCACG
>DATICH010000087.1:0-2887 GCA_035456885.1 Methyloceanibacter sp. | reverse complement strand
GGGATAACAGGCTGATGATGCCCAAGAGTCCATATCGACGGCATCGTTTGGCACCTCGATGTCGGCTCATCACATCCTGGGGCTGGAGCAGGTCCCAAGGGTTCGGCTGTTCGCCGATTAAAGTGGTACGTGAGCTGGGTTTAGAACGTCGTGAGACAGTTCGGTCCCTATCTGCCGTAGGTGTAGGAGAATTGAGAGGATCTGTCCTTAGTACGAGAGGACCGGGATGGACGCACCTCTAGTGGACCTGTTGTCACGCCAGTGGCACAGCAGGGTAGCCAAGTGCGGACGGGATAACCGCTGAAAGCATCTAAGCGGGAAACCCCCCTCGAAACTAGTTCTCCCTTGAGAGCCGTGGAAGACCACCACGTTGATAGGCTGGGTGTGGAAGCGCAGCAATGCGTGTAGCTAACCAGTACTAATCGCTCGATTGGCTTGATTGCTTTCATTGTCAGCGCCCATCTTTCGATGGCGCCTGAGACCAGATTTGAATGCTGCCCTTCGCTGGCCTGGTGATATTGGCGGAGCGTGAACACCCGATCCCATCCCGAACTCGGCCGTGAAAAGCTCCAGCGCCGATGGTACTGTGTCTTAAGGCACGGGAGAGTAGGTCGTCGCCAGGCTTGCCAAGGGCAGTTGCCGGAATTGCCGGCTCATCGAGATACGCGCCAAGCGCGTCCCCTCTTTCACGATCGTTGGTTTAGCGCCACGGATGCGAGAAGCCGCCACGGGAGAAATTCCGCGGCGGCTTTTTTGCGTCTAGGCTTCAAGCCATGACAAAACTCAGCGCCGGCATTTTGCTGTATCGCGGCGAGGGGAACGCGCGTGAAGTTCTGCTCGTGCATCCCGGCGGTCCGTTCTGGGCGAACAAGGATCTGGGCGCCTGGTCGATTCCCAAGGGCGAATATACGCAAGACGAAGACCCGCTCGCCGTTGCCAAGCGCGAGTTCGCAGAAGAGCTCGGCAGCCCGCCGCCTGATGGAGACTATTTGGAGCTCGGTGAGATCAAGCAGCCGAGTCGCAAGTTGATCACTGCCTTTGCCGTCGCGGGCGATCTCGACCCCGCGACCCTCCAATCGAATCTGTTCGAGCTCGAGTGGCCGCCGAAGGGCGGCCGCAAGCAGTCCTTCCCCGAAATCGACCGCGCCAAATGGTTCACGCTCGCCGAAGCGCGCACGAAGATTCAGCCGGGCCAGGCCCCGTTCATCGACCGGTTGCTTGATCTGCTTGGCTAAGCCGTTGGTTGATTGGAAATTGCCGAGATTGGCGATTGCGCTGTCCCCGCACTTCGTCCATTTTTTGACACCAAACCCCGGCCTAATGCGGCCAGGAGGCGAATCGAGGGACCTAGCTGCGAGGGAAATGACCCTGAAACGGTCGGCATTGAAGCGCCCCGCTTCGCGGTTCGCAGCTACGGCTCTCGCGGCCTCGGCCGTCGTTACCGCCGTGCTTGCCCCGAACTTGGCGGCCTTCGCGCAGAATCCCTTCAATCCCTATAGCAGCTTCACCGATTCCGGGCCGGTCACCGCGGAGGAGAAAACGCGCCGCGAGCAGGTGCGCACCGATCTCTACGACCGCCTGAGCCCCCCTTATCGCATGGACGTTCCCTTCGTCAGCGAGGCCGAGGTCGCCGCGCTGCAGGAGGCCATCGCACGCTATCGCCGCATCGTCGCCGCGGGTGGCTGGCCGCAAATCCACGGCAAGGTCACTCTGCGCAAGGGCGATACCGGCATGGAGATTGCCACCATCAGGCAGCATCTGATCATCGAGGGCGACCTCGCCCCGGGTGGCGGCAACAGCGGTACCTTCGATCAGCACTTCCTCGAAGGTCTTTCCCGCTTCCAGATCAGAAACGGCTTGCGGGTCAGCGGCTTCGTCGATCAGCGCACCTTGGCCGCGCTCAACGTGCCGGCCGAGGAGCGTTTGCGCCAGCTCGAGACCAATCTTCAACGTGTCCAGAGCTTGCTGAGTTTCAACAAGGCGCCGCGCTATGTGCTGGTCAACGTGCCGGCCTTCATCGCCCAGGCGATCGATCACGGTCAACTCGCGCTTGAGTCCAATGTCGTGGTCGGCAAGCCGGCCCGTGCCACGCCGCAAGTCTCGGCCAGAATCGTCGAGGTCAATTTCTACCCGACCTGGAGCGTGCCCGACATCGTCGCGCGGCAGGATCTGATTCCCACCATCCGCAAGGATCCGAGCTATTTCTACCAGCAGGGTTTCAATGTGATGCGCGACTGGAAGAGCGCGCCGCTCGATCCCGCTACGGTCGACTGGGAGTCGCCGCAGGTGGTCAGCTACAAATTCCGCCAGGACCCAGGCCCGCAGAACGCGCTCGGTGTGGTGCGCATCAACATGCCGAACAAGCATGCCGTCTATATGCACGACACGCCGCTCAAACGGCTATTCGGGCAGAGCGCGCGCGCCTTCTCCTCGGGCTGCGTGCGGGTGGAGAAAGTGTTCGAGTTGGTCGCCTGGTTGCTCCGCCAGAAGGGCTGGACGATTGACAAGGTCGAGGCGCAAATCGCCAGCGGCAAGAAGCTCGATGTGAAGCTCCCCGCGCCGGTACCGGTGCATTTCGTCTATCTCACCGCCTTTGCCGGCTCCAACGGCGCCGCGCAGTTCCGGCCCGACATTTACGGCCGCGACCGCGGGTTGGGCGATCCCGACGACCAGATGGATGCTGTTGCCGCCGCCGAGAGCCGGGCCGTCACGCCTTAGACTTCTTCCAAGTTAGCCGGCAGGACCGCGGCCGCCGATCGCGGCTAGAGTTTTGTGCACCTGCACAAAGCGACCGAGCGCCGCACGCGACACCACGGCACAAGACATACCCCGCGACGCGGCTTAGACATGGCGAAAGTTTTTCGCATTGGCGTCGAAACGCGCCCTC
>DATICH010000086.1:0-5177 GCA_035456885.1 Methyloceanibacter sp. | reverse complement strand
TGCGTTGAAGGCACGCGGGCTGAACCCCGGTACCTCGGCCGATCTCACGGTCGCCACCCTGTTCGCCGCCGCGCTCATTCGCCGCGAAGGGCCTGATTGAGGCCGAAAAACGGCTATCGACGCGGCCAATAATCGACTTGCCGATCCTTCGGCCCCCGGCTTATGTTCTCCCCGCGGAGCTCTAAACACGGAGTTGCGGACGGAGGCGCTTTATCCAAGCTGGATTCACGGCTTGCGGTCGGCGGTCTCACCGCCAGCGCCCGCTGTTTGATTAGTTGTATCAGTCCATTAGGGAGGGGGTTTCATGCCCAAGATCAGTGGAGTTTGTGTCGGCGAATCGCTTGTCGGCGACGGCAACGAGGTTGCTCATATCGATTTGCTTGTTGGTCCGCGCGGTAGCGCCGTCGAACAGGCGTTCTGCAATGCGCTTACCAACAACAAGGACGGCTTCACCACCCTGCTTGCAGTGATCACACCGAACCTGCTCTGCAAGCCCCCGACGATCCTCTACAACAAGGTCACCATCAAGGATGCACGCCAGGCGGTGCAGATGTTCGGCCCGGCGCAATATGCGGTGGCCAAGGCCGTCGCCGACTCCGTGGCCGAGGGTGTGATCCCCGCTAACGAGGCCGACGATCTCTATGTCTGCGTCGGCGTGTTCATCCATTGGGAAGCCAAGGACGACAAGAAGATTCAGGACTTCAATTATCGCGCCACCAAGGAAGCCCTCGCCCGCGCCGTCAAAGGCGAGCCGAAGGCCTCCGAGGTCACCGCGAAGAAGGACTCGGCTCACCATCCGTTCGCAGCCGGCTGAAAGGGAGAACCCCCAGGTCGGGGGCAACCCGGCAAAAACGGTGGTCCGGGCCCGATTCGGCGGTGGCTCCAAAAGCTGGGTTTCTGACGGATGGGCGCCTGTGCGCTCAGGTTATGGTCGCCGCTCTCGCAAGAGGGCGGCGATCTTATTTTGGGTGACCGCTCCGCTGTGGAGTGAAGTGCCGACGAGGACGCCGCGGGCACCTAGCGCGGCAAGAGCCGTCAGGTCCTGCGCATCCCTGACCCCGCCGGCGGCATAGACGGCGTGCTCATCCGCCGTGCCAATGACAGTCTTGATGCGTTCGAGGTCGGGGCCCTCCCCGGCGCCGACCTTGGCAAGGCTCATGACGATGATGCGCTCAGGCCAAAGCGCGGGATCGTCGAACAACGCGTCGGGGCCCCTTCGACCGCCAGCATCGAAGTCGAGCGAGAGCACCACGCCTGCGAACGCGTCGCGGATGATTTGCCAGTCCTCGACCGAAGCAACGCTCTCGCTGCCGATCACCAGCGTGGCGCCAAGCGGCAGCCAGAAGGCGCAGTCGGCGACATCGGAGAACCCAGCGTCGATCCAAAGCGCGGTGCCTTGCAACGCATCGGCGAGCCCGCGCACCAGCTCGAAATGATTGCCGGTGCCTGAGATGGCATCGAGATCGGCGATGTAGAGCACGGGCGAGCCGGTCGCGGCGAGCAGCCCCCGGGCGATCGCCACCGGATCGTCGGCCGCGCCGAACGGACTCTCCGCCGGCGCATAGTCCGCACGGCTGCCGCCCTTGGCGTGCACGACAAGTCCGTCCTTGAGATCGAGGGCCGGAATGATGGTGAATTCAGTCATGACAGGCCGAGTTAAGTTCGCTTTGCAGGTTACAGCATTCTGTCATGGCCGGGCTTGTCCCGGCCATCCACGATTTTGATTGTGGCTCAAAACGTGGATGCCCGGCATAAAAGCCGGGCATGACGGGGGAGAGGACAAAATGACGACGGTGGTCGGTTGGGATTTGGGCGGCGCCAATCTGAAGCTCGCTTGCGTCGAGGACGGGTGCGTCGCCCAGGCGGCGCAAATCCCGTGCCCGACCCGGCAAGACGCGAGCAAATTCGATTACGCCCTGGCTGAGGCGCTCAGCATCTGTCCGAACGGCTCCGTGCATGCCGTGACCATGACCGGGGAGCTCTCCGACGTGTTCACCGACCGCATTGAGGGCGTCGCCTACCTTGTCGATATGATGCGCAACGTCACGGATGGCGAGGCGCTGTTTTATGGCAGCCGATCCGGATTGCTCGATTGCATCCGCGCGGTCGAGCGCGCCGCCGAGGTCGCCTCGGCGAATTGGCACGCCAGCGCTTCGCTGATCGCCCACGCCGTCCCCGATGCGCTGCTGATCGATATCGGCACCACTACCACCGACCTCCTCCCGGTGAAGGAGGGTGCGGTCACGGCGCGCGGCTATAGCGACGGCGAGCGCCTCACCGAAAGGGAGCTCGTCTATAGCGGAGCGGTGCGCACGCCGGTGATGGCCATAGCGCGCGCCGCGCCATTCAAGGGACGCATGCAAGGGGTCGCCGCTGAACGCTTCGCCACCATGGCCGATGTCTGGCGGCTGCTTGGCGAGCTTCCCGCCGGCGCCGATCCCTACCCCACTCCCGACCTCAAGGGAAAGAGCACGCAGGAGAGCGCGGCGCGCCTCGCGCGCATGCTCGGCCGCGACGCCGGCGAAGTGGGTCTGCTGGCTTGGGTCGATGTCGCGCGCTATTTCGCGGACGCCCAGCTTGCCGACATTGAGGCCGCAGCGGCGGCGCTCTTGGGGAGGGAGGCGCTGACAGAGGAAGCACCGGTGATTGGTGGGGGTTGCGGGCGGTTCATCGCAAGGCTGATCGCCGAGCGGCTCGGCCGGTGCTATTTCGACTTCGCCGAGCTGATCGATTGCGCCCCGGAGGCGCGCGAGATGGCTGCCGTCTGCGCGCCGGCGGTCGCTGTCGGCCTGCTGGCGGCAAATGAGCTGACGATTGGCGGAGCGAAAGAAGGTG
Source organism: Methyloceanibacter sp. (assembly GCA_035456885.1). Classification (GTDB taxonomy): domain Bacteria; phylum Pseudomonadota; class Alphaproteobacteria; order Rhizobiales; family Methyloligellaceae; genus Methyloceanibacter. The sequence goes on along the minus strand of DATICH010000086.1, from coordinate 2,342 downwards.
AGCGCCTATAGGCGCTCACCTCTTTGTTAGGACTAACGCTTGGCGAGAGCGTTGTAGAGCCAGAGCACGATGACCGCGCCGATGATGGCGACGATCATGCTCCAGATGTTGAAGCCGGTGACACCGGTCGCGCCGAATGCGCTGAACAGATAGCCGCCGACCACGGCGCCGACGATACCGAGCACGATATTGAGCAATAAACCTTGGCCGGTACCCTCATAGAGCTTGCTGGCGATGAAGCCGGCAATCAGACCCAAGACAATCCAGGCTAGGATCGACATCAAGGACCCCTCTTGGCTGGACTCGGTTAGGTGGTTGGATACGCCGCTAGGACATTAGCCGCATAAACTCCTGACGTGTCGGCAGACGGCCCTCAGGGGTCAAATTATCCACCACATTCGGCAGCATACGGGCCAATTCGGTTACCACCTGATCGCGCGAGAGACCGGTGCGGCGCGACAGTTCGTCGACCACGTCGCGGCCGAGCGCCACCGTGACCTGATCGGGAGCAACGTCCTGGTTCTTGCCGCGATTCACCCAGGAATCGACTACATCGCCCAGACCCTTCTTCTGGAATTGATCGATCAGACCGCCAAGGCCGTCGAGCACGCTGCCCGGCGAAGACTGTTGTTGAGATTGCGGGAGCGGGTCGGGGAGCTTGGGCATCTCGGGCGCGGGCGCGTCCTTCTTACCGCCACCCATAGCGCGCGAGGCGAGCAGTGCCAGCAAAGCGATGATCAGCGGCTTGGCGAGGTTCCCGCCGGGGAGCGCAGAGCCGGAATCCGAACCGAAAATGTTCTGGGGCATGTTGACCTCCTGTTTAGGACGTTAGGCAACGCTTTCACCCCCTAGATCGTTTCCAAATGGCCGCAGCGGAGAAAAGTGTAACACTAAGCGACGAGGAGAAGGAGGCATTTCAATGCGTCACGTCGCAATGCTTGCGGCCATCCTGACCGGCAGCGCCATTCTGCTCGGTTCCAGCGGTCAGGCCGGCGCCGGGCCGGCGGTCGTTGCCTCCCCGGCCGCATCGCAGAGTTTCACCGAGAAGGCGGGCTGGCGGCGCTATTGCCGCCGCTATGGCTGCGGTCCGGATGTCGTGTATCCCGGCGCGGTCGTCGTTCCGGAGGCGGAGGCCGAATTCGATGCGGAGGCCGAAATCGAGTCGGATGCACCCGCCGTAATCGTCCTGCCGCCGCCCCGCCCCTTGAGCTGCGGTCAGTATCGCTACTGGAACGGCGTCCGGTGCGTCGATGCGCGCTACACCGACCCCTATCTCGGGCCGAGATAGGATTATGGCGGCGTCTCGCCCGGAATGACCACACGCTGCCGGCTGGCGGGATCGACTCCGGTGAGGCTGCCGAGATAGCTCAGGATCGCCGCGACCTGCTCGTCGGAGAATTGAATTTGCGGCATGTCGCGATGTCTCGAGCCCATGCCTTCGGCAAAGCCTTGTTCGAGCTGGTCGATCGGATATTCGATGTAAACCTTTCGCAGCGGCGGGGCTTGCGGCAGCGGACTGTCGCTCTTGGCGTCGATCGCATGACAACGGCCGCAATTCGTTTCGAGAATCGTCTTGCCGTCGACCTCGGTCGCGAGCGCGCCAGTTCGCCCACCCGCTAGGCCAAGCGCGAGAAGCGTCAGACCGACAAACGCATTCAAAACGCGGGGAAACGCCGCCATCGTCGCGTGTCCTCAGAGGATCGGCCGCCGATACTCTAGCATTCAAGCCGGCTCACGAATGTGGCGGTGACGCCGCAGTTATCTCGGGCCAAAAGCCGACTTTGGGAATGACGCGCCACAAGGCGCAAGCCGAAACAACGGCAATGGCCGCGCATAGAAGGCCGATTTCCTGACGTCCGTACAGCAGATATCCGGTGGCGAACAGCGCTGCATAAACCGCAACGCAGCCCAGGAACCACGCGAGAAACGACGCTGCGATATTGTAGTCCTCGGCGGATGCGCCGCGCGTATCGACGGCGCGGCGCCAGCCCGCCGGATAAGGACGGATGCGGTCGTAGAAGGACTGAAGCACGGCATGCTCGGTCGGCGGCGTCAGGAGGGTCACGGCAATCCAGCCGACGGTGGTTAGAGCCACGCCGATCACGAGTGCGACCGCCGGCTCGAGCGGCGCAAAGCCGAGCTGAACGTGGCCAAGATGCAGATAGACCGCGATGAGAAAAGAAATCAGCATCGCGGCGATCTCGCCCCAGGCGTTGATGCGCCACCAGAACCAACGCAACAGGAAGATCAGGCCGGTGCCGGCGCCGATCTGCAGCAAGATCTGAAATGCCTGCATGGCATGATCGAGCCAGAGTGCCAGGAGCGCGGCGAGGACCATCAGT
>DATICH010000085.1:0-3745 GCA_035456885.1 Methyloceanibacter sp. | reverse complement strand
AACCGGGCTTGCCACAGCGCTCGTCTTGAGCGGGACCGCGCAGGCCGGGCCGTTTCAGTGGCTGACCGGCAAAAACCAGCAACAACAACAGCAGCAGCAGCCGGATCCGTATCAACAACAGCCGCAGCAACAGCAGAGCGGCAACAATCCAGGCTTCTTCCCGTTCTTCGGGGGAAAGGGCAATCGGGCCAATCGCGGCTACCAGGGAGGCCCAGACCCGACCGCGGCGCCGCGCGCCAGCGCACTTCCGGCCAACGACCCGGAAGCCTACATGATTACCAACCCGCCGCTCGGTACGCCGACGCTCTCCTCGCGCAATGTCGCCGCGACCCAATCGGCTATTCAGCGCTATCAGTCGATCGCGGCGCAAGGCGGTTGGCCGATGGTACCGGCCAAGGCCATGCGTCCAGGCCAACGCGGTCCGGAAGTCGCGGCTCTGCAGCGGCGTCTCGAGGTTAGCGGCGATCTCGTCGGTATGAGTGTGCCTGGCGAGTATGATGCTGCCGTCGTGCAGGCGGTGAAGATCTTCCAGTCCCGTCACGGGCTGCCTGCGACCGGCGTGATCGATAGCAAGGCCATGATCGAAGCTCTGAATGTACCGGCCTCTATCAGGCTCGCGCAGCTTCAGGCAAGCTTGAAGCGGCTCCAGAGCCTGTCGACGAATACCGGTGGTGGCCGTTACATCGTGGTCAATGTGCCCTCGGCGCAGGTCGAGGCCGTGGACGGCGGGCAAGTGGCGTCGCGCCACGCCGCAGTGGTCGGCAAGCCCGAGCGCCCGACGCCCGAGATCAAGAGCAAAGTCGTCGAGATCAACTTCAATCCCTATTGGTACGTGCCGCGCACCATCATTCACAAAGACCTGATCCCGAAAGGCCGTGCGTTTGCCGCGCGAGGCCAGGACATGCTTGCTGCCTATCGCATGCAGGCGTTCGACGCGGCCGGCAATCCGCTCGACCCGCGGCAGATCAATTGGAATGGGCCCGAGGTCTATAACTACAATTTCCGCCAGCTCCCCCAGGGGGAGAACTCACTTGGCTTCGTCAAGATCAACTTCCCCAACAAGGACGCGGTGTATCTCCACGACACCCCGCTCAAGAGCCTGTTCGGTAAGGCGGTGCGGTTCGAAAGCTCGGGCTGCGTGCGCGTGCATAACGTAGAGCAGCTGGTCACCTGGATCCTGCGCGATACGCCGGGCTGGGACTACCAGCGGATCGTGTCGATGAAGCACACCGGGGAACAGTTGGACGTCAAGGTCCCGAAGCCGGTTCCGATCTATCTCGCCTACATCACCGGGTGGGGAACGCCGGACGGCCAGGTGCATTTCGGCCGGGACATTTACGGGCTCGACGGCGCGTCGGCGACCGCCTCGGCCTATTGATTTTCAGATCCTGAAACGGAAGGGCTACCCGGCTTCTCGGCTGGATGGTTGAAGTGCGCCTCGGCGACTCGATCGGCCACGCCTGGGGTGTCGCTGGCGCGTGCCTGCGACATGTGGTAGAGCCAGCCAAACCCCCAAGGAAACGCGCCTGGCGGCCTCTCCTTGGTCAGTCGGGGTAGATTCGAGCTCGAGGAGCAGTAGGCCATGACGGCAAGTGATGCGAGACGCGCCGAGGAGCGCGAGGCGGCATTCTTCACCAAGCATCTGGAGGAGGTCGATCCCGAAATCTGGGAGGCGATCGAGAACGAATACGAGCGGCAGCAGAGCGAGATCGAGCTGATCGCCTCGGAGAACATCGTCTCACAGGCAGTGCTGGAAGCCGCCGGCACACTGCTCACCAACAAATACGCCGAAGGCTATCCGGGCCGACGCTATTATGGGGGTTGCCAATATGTCGACGTGGTCGAGCAACTCGCCATCGACCGCGCCAAGCGTTTATTCAACTGCGCTTTCGCCAATGTGCAGCCGCATTCCGGCTCGCAAGCCAATCAGTCGGTGATGTTAGCGTTGGTGAAGCCGGGCGACACGGTGCTCGGCATGTCGCTCGCTTCCGGTGGACATCTCACACATGGCGCGCCGCCCAACCTATCCGGCAAATGGTTCAACGCCGTGCAATATGGCGTGCGCAAAGACGATCATCGCATCGACTATGAGGAGGTCGAGCGCTTGGCCAAGGAGCATAAACCCGCGCTGATCATCGCCGGCGGCTCCGCCTATCCGCGTATTATCGACTTCGCCCGCTTCCGCGCCATCGCCGATTCCGTCGGCGCCTATCTCATGGTCGACATGGCGCATTTTGCGGGGCTCGTCGCTGCGGGGCTGCATCCGAGCCCGCTGCCGCACGCTCACGTCGTCACCACCACCACGCATAAGACCTTGCGCGGTCCGCGCGCCGGCTTGGTGCTCTCCAATGACGAGGAGATCGGCAAGAAGATCAACTCCGCCGTCTTCCCTGGCCTTCAAGGGGGCCCCTTGATGCACATCATCGCTGCCAAGGCGGTGGCGTTCGGCGAGGCGCTTCGTCCCGAGTTCAAACTCTACGCCAAGAGCGTCATCGACAATGCCAAGGCGCTCGGCGAGACCTTGGTGAAGGGCGGCCTTGCGCTCGTCTCAGGTGGGACCGATACGCATTTGATGCTGGTCGATCTCAGGCCGAAGAAGCTCACCGGCAAGGTGGCCGAGGTGGCACTCGGGCGCGCTCATATCACCTGCAACAAGAATGGCGTGCCCTTCGACCCGGAAAAGCCCGCCATCACCTCGGGCATCCGCCTGGGTTCGCCCGCAGGTACCACGCGCGGCTTCGGAATTGCCGAGTTCCAGCAGATCGGCGGCATGATCCTCGAAGTGCTCGACGGCCTGGCGGTCAAGGGCGACGAGGGCAATAAGGACGTGGAAGAGGGGGTCAAGAAGCGCGCCATCGAGCTTTGCGATCGCTATCCGATCTACCGCTGAGTCTTTTGCGCGTTGAGGGCGAACAAGGGGAGGGCGATCGCCCATGCGATGCCCCTATTGCGGCAGCACCAACACGCAAGTGAAGGACTCGCGTCCTAGCGAGGACCACACCACGATCAGGCGCCGCCGCATCTGCGCCGATTGCGGCGGCCGCTTCACTACGTTCGAGCGCGTGCAGCTACGCGAACTGACTGTCGTCAAGCGGTCGGGCCGCAGAATGCCATTCGACCGCGACAAGTTGATGCGCTCGGTGCAGATCGCGCTCAGGAAGCGCCCTGTGGACCCCGAGCGGGTCGAGCGCATGGTGAGCGGCATCGTGCGACGCTTGGAGAACATGGGCGAGAGCGACATCAGGTCGGAGACCATCGGCCGCCTGGTGATGGAGGCGCTCAAGGCGCTCGACGATGTGGCCTATGTGCGGTTCGCTTCGGTCTACAAGAATTTCCGCGAGGCAAAGGATTTCGAGGCGCTGCTCGGCGAACTTGCCGCCGACGATGACGAAATCGAGTCCGGCAAGGCGTCCGCCCCTGCCGAAGACTGATCGCAAACCCTACATCAGGCCCATGAGCGCAAGCGACGAACAGCACATGGCGCAAGCGCTTCAGCTTGCCCGCCGCGGGCTCGGCCTTACCTGGCCGAACCCCTCGGTCGGCGCAATCGTTGTATCGCCATCCGGCGAGATCGTGGGACGCGGTTGGACCGCTCCGGGGGGGCGCCCGCATGCCGAAGCCATTGCCCTGGAGAGGGCCGGCGACAAAGCACGCGGCGCAACCGTCTACGTTACCTTGGAGCCTTGTGCGCACACGAACGGCCGTGGGCCCGCTTGCACCGATTTGATCGCCGCCGCACAGCCAG
>DATICH010000084.1:0-33878 GCA_035456885.1 Methyloceanibacter sp. | reverse complement strand
CATCTCGCCGGGTGGCTTGAGCAATGTGAGCGCCAGCGGGTCGGCCGCCACTACGGCGATCGCCTTGGCTTCATGCAGCTTGGCAATGAGATCGGAGAAATCGTGGAAGTCGCCGCAGACGCCGGGATACTGGAAGATGGCGCCGAACACGCTCGCCGGGTCGAGGTCCTTGAACGGATCGCCGACGACGATCGTGAGGCCCTGCGACTCTGCGCGCGTCTTCAAGACGGCAATGGTCTGCGGCAGGCAATCCTTGTCTACGAAAAACACATTCGCTTTCGATTGCGTCACCCGATGCGCCATCGTCATGGCTTCGGCACCGGCGGTGGCCTCGTCGAGTAGCGAGGCGTTAGCGATGTCGAGCCCGGTGAGGTCGGAGACCAAGGTCTGGAAGTTGAGCAGCGCCTCGAGCCGGCCCTGGCTGATCTCCGGCTGATAGGGCGTATAGGCCGTGTGCCAGGCCGGGCTCTCCAGGATGTTGCGCTGGATCGCCGGCGGCATGATCGTGCCGTGATAGCCTTGCCCGATCAGCGAGGTGAGCACGCGGTTCTTGTTGGCGGTCTCGCGCAGCTTGTCGAGCGCGCCGCGTTCGGACAGCGCCCGGCCGAAATCGAGCGACGTCCTCAGGCGGATGTCCTCGGGCACCGTCTGGTCGATCAGCTGATCGAGACTTTCCACGCCGACGACCCGCAGCATCTCCGCCATCTCCTCGGGCGACGGCCCGATATGGCGGCGATTGGCGAAGTCGTAGGGGTCGTATTTACCGGGCGTGATCATCCAGCGCTTGCCGCAAATTTGTCATAGGCAGCCTGATCCATCAGGCCGTCCATGTCCTTCACGTCGTCCAGCTTCAGCTTGAAGAACCAGGCGTTACCTTGCGGGTCGGCATTGACCGAGGCCGGATCGTCGACCACGGTCTGGTTCACCTCGACCACCTCGCCGGAGAGCGGCGCGTAGACGTCCGAGGCGGCCTTGACGGATTCGACCACGGCCGCCCCGTCGCCTTTGGTCAGCTTCGTCCCCACCTCCGGCAGTTGGACGAAAACGACATCGCCGAGCTGCTTCGCCGCATGCTCGGTGATGCCGACCGTCGCGACGGCGCCGTCGAGATTGAGCCATTCATGTTCTTCGGTGAATTTCAGCACGTCGTCCTCCGGTCCTCGAAACCTATCAGCGTCTATATTTCGGTGCGATGAACGATAGCGCTGTCACGGCCGCAGGTACACGCTTGCCGCGCAGCTCAGCGGAGATCCTGGTTCCCGGCATTGCCAGCTCGGCTGGTACATAACCCATGGCAATCGGCGCATTGAGGCTCGGGCCAAATCCGCCTGAGGTCACCTGGCCGATTGCCGCATCCGCCGTGTCATTGGCGAACAGCGGTGCGCTGCCCCGCACTGGCGCGCGGCCTTCCGGCTTCAAACCCACACGGCGTCGCGGTGCGCCATGCTCCAACTGATCGAGGACGATCTCGGCGCCGGGAAAACCGCCTGCGCGCGAGCCGCCTTTGCGCCGCACCTTCTGAATCGCCCAGGCAAGCCCGGCTTCGACCGGCGTGGTGCGCTCGTCGATATCCGCGCCGTAGAGGCAGAGCCCGGCTTCGAGCCTGAGCGAGTCGCGTGCGCCCAAGCCGATTGGCGCCACATCCGGATGCTCCAATAATCCCTCGGCGATTTCGCGCGCAATGTCGCTCGGCACCGAGATCTCGAAGCCGTCCTCGCCGGTATAGCCGGAGCGCGTGACAATGCACTCAGCGCCCATGAGTTTCAGCACCCGCGCCTCCATGAAGCGCATCGAAGTGCAGTCGGGGTTGAGCGCGGCAAGAACAGCCTCTGCCTTGGGACCTTGCAACGCGAGCAGCGCACGGTCCAGCCGCTCGATCTCGCAGTCGCGCGCGAGCCCAGCCCGCAAATGCGCCTCGTCGGCGTCCTTGCAAGCGGCGTTGACGACGAGCAGCAAGCGATCGCCGAGATTGGCGACCGTCAGGTCATCCAGAATGCCGCCTTTTGGGTTGGTGAAGAAGGCATAGCGCACGCGCCGCATCTCGAGCCCGGCGATGTCGACCGGGACCAGCCGTTCCAGCGCCAGCGCAGCGTCGCGCATGTCGCCCGACTTCGCGCGCAAGACGATCTGCCCCATATGCGAGACGTCGAACAGGCCGGCCGCTTCACGCGTATGCAGATGCTCCTTGAGCACGCCGAGTTGGTATTGCACCGGCATCGCGTAGCCGGCGAAGGGCACCATGCGTGCGCCAAGCTCGAGATGGAACGCGTAAAGCGGCATGTGCTTCAGCGCTTCATCCGATGTCGTTGCAGGCTCGACGCTCATTTGTTCTGCCCGTTCGTCAACCTCGCACTTTACCCTAAGGTTTGGCCGGAGGGACGTTGATCTTGCTCACAGGGCAAAGCCGCTGCTGATCTTCGTTGGCGCCGCAAGCGCGCGGGAACAGATCGCGGCCGAAGCAGACTCTGATGTCGAGCAGGTTCTTTCGGCGGCAAGTTACGGCGATCATGTCCGGCTTGAGCCAGGGGTTTGCGTCGATGAACGCGCGCTCGATTGCTTCGGGCGAGGCGATTTGTTCGGATTTTTGACCGAGAAGCGCCCCGGGGACACGCACGCGTTCGTAGAGTTCCCGAGCCACGCCGAAATATTGTGCAGGATCGAGTCCAGAGCAGGTCCCATGCACGCGATATTCGTGGATGATCAGGTTTTTGCTCGGCATGACGTCGCGCATCTCCTCGATCACCTTTTCCGACACCCAGGGACGCTTGCCGGTTTCGCAATCTTCCGGCCAGCCTTTGTCGTATTGCGGCCAGAGTCCGTGCAGGAGGAAGGCGTGCGGCTGCGGCCCGTCGCATTCGCGTCGGCCGCTGCCCTCGGCTCGGCAGTGGGTCGGCATCCAGCTCAGCACCAGTACGTAATAGTCGAACGCGCCAGGAACGTTGCGCGCGGCCTGCACTGCGCCTGCCAACCAAAGCAGGCAGGTAAGAGCAATGACCGAAACGATGAAGTGTCTAAACTCCTTCATTTGCACCGCTCGCGCCGAGCGCGGCCAGGATGCGCGCCCAACTCCGCGCGCCCTTGGTGAAGCTCTTGAGATTGTACTTCTCGTTCGGCGAGTGGATGCGGTCGTCTTCGAGCGCGAAGCCGATCAGAAGCGAGTCCATACCGAGCTGCGAACGGAACGACTCGACGATCGGAATGGAAGCGCCACAGCCGATGATTGCCGCCGGCTTGCCCCATTCCGCTTCGAGCGCCCGCGCCGCAGCCCGGAAGATGGGTGTCCCGGTGTCGAAACCAATGGCGGGGGAACCACCTTCATGCGCGTAGGATACGCTCGCATCTGACGGCAACCGCTGCTCGACGAAACGATGCAGGCTTGCGAGAATCTTCGCGGGCTCTTGCCCCGGCACTAGCCGGAAGGAGAGCTTGGCGGTGGCTTGAGCCGGAATCACCGTCTTGGTGCCGGGCCCACCATAACCGCCGACGATGCCGTTGATCTCGGCGGTGGGCCGTGCCCAGAGCTGCTCGAGGATGCCGATGCCTTTCTCGCCGGCAGGCTTGCTCAGGCCCACCTCGGCCAGAAAGCCGACGCCGTCGAAACCGAGCGACTCCCATGCGGCACGCTGCGCCGGGGAGGGACCCTCGATGCCATCATAGAAGTCCTCGATCGCGACCCGCCCGTCCTTGTCATGCAGCGCGGCCAGGATATCCGAGAGCGCATGCAACGGGTTCAGCGCCGCGCCGCCATAGAGTCCGGAATGCAGGTCGCGCGACGGACCTCGGACAGTGATCTCCGAGAAGGCAAGACCACGAAGAAAGGCAGTGATCGCAGGCGTGGCGGCGTCCCACTGCCCGGTGTCGCAAACCAGCGCGATATCGGCTTTGAGCTCCTCGCCATGCGCGGCAAGGAAGGGGGCGAGGCTTGGGCTGCCGGACTCCTCCTCGCCCTCGATCAGCACGCTGACATCGACCGGAAGCTCCCCATGCTCGGCGAGCCAGGCGCGCGCGGCCTCGATGAAGGTCATCAATTGCCCCTTATCGTCGGACGCGCCACGCGCGACGATCACCTTGCCGTGGCGCGAGTCGTCGGCAAGCCGCGGTTCGAACGGAGGCGCGGTCCATTGCTCCAACGGCTCCGGCGGCTGCACGTCGTAATGGCCGTAGAACAGAACGCGGCGGCGAGGTCCCGCGCCGGATCCGGCGCGCCAATGCCCGACCACCATCGGCTTGCCCGAGGTTGGCGCCACGCGTACCTCGAAACCGATCTCGGACAGGGCGCCCGCGCAAGCCTCGGCGGCCTCGACGCAAGCGTCGTGATAGGCAGGATCGGTGGAAACGCTCGGGATGGCGAGTAGGCGGAACAGCCGCTTGAGCGCCGCCGGCTCATCTTCGGCGAGGCGGGCGAGGGTAAGCTCCAATGCATCGCCTGTCGTCTGCGGCGTGTTCACGATACGGGGTCCCCCGAGCCGCTCGCTGGACCTGGACGAGATGTTTGACGCCTCCGGCAGCAGCGATCGGAGCGCCGCTGCCGGAGGCGATGAATGTAAGGCCGAATGTCGGGAGATTACTCGCCGAGTTGCACGTTGACGGCTTGCGGACCCTTGCCACGGCGATCTGGCTCGGTTTCGAAGGAGACCCGCGCGCCCTCGTCCAACGCCGGAAGCCCCGACTTCTGCAAAGCCGAAATATGCAGGAATACGTCCTTGCCGCCATCGTCCGGCGTGATGAAGCCGAACCCTCGTGAATGATTGAAGAACTTGACCGTACCCGTCTGACGCATGGGAAGCTCCTTTTCCCCTTCCGAATAGTCTCCGCCCGCTAGAGGCCGCGCGGAGGTTCAGGCAAGTCTAGAAAGCGGGAAAAGAAACCGCGTCGCTTCCCACGGAGCTCTGCGGAGAATCTCAACCCGGGTTCGCAATCTGCCCGCAAAACGCCTCACTCTAGGGGCGCTGGCGGGCCAAGTGCAAGACCCAACTAGGCCCGCCTCGGTGGAACGCGCTGAGTCAAAAGCCTAATTCGGGTAGGGGTCGTGCAGCGGCGCGCCGCTGAGCGGTTGGGTTCCATATCCGGGTGTTGGAAAGTCGAAATGCGGCCCGAAATCCATCGGCGCAGGGGGCATCTTGGCCGGTCCCCAGATATCGCTGAATGTCAGCGAATAACCGCCCGGCCCACGCGGCCCGGAATGGCCGTTTGAATAGCCACCGGGGCTCGGCTCGGCGGTCGTTCCCCGCTGTCCCTGCTGGGCTTCGGCGGGCTGAGCCGCGAAGATCAAAGCGCCAAGGACCGCCGCCAGGAGGGCCGACAGGTGAAAAGCGGAAGTTGAATGGCTGGTCATGTGCCCTGCTAACGTTGATTGCCGCGCCGAAGTTTCCGAATCGCCCAGAAGTCTGGCCCCGTTTGGTTACCAATGAATCACCGCTATCTGGGGATTCACGCCGGCCGTCGCCCCGCTCTACTAGGACTATGCAGGCTTTCCTTCCGCCTGCCTAGCGCTTCTGTGCAACACCTGGATCCCTGCAAGGGCTCGCCGACGCCCATGGCGAGCCTGAAAAGGGCGGACTATCGCGGATTTGCGATGGTTTGACGAAGCGCCCGGAGCACAAAATAAATCCGGCCCGGGACGGCTTCCCGGGCCGGGGATTCTGGTACTCCGCCGACCGCCGGATTCGGCGGCACGATCAGCCGAAGCGGCGCGAGCGGCTCGGCTTTAGAACACCCGGATTCGCGCCAAGCGCGGCATGGGGCCGCTGCTCGGACGAGCCGGCAAAACGCGGCCGAGGCGCGTCGGATGGCTGGTAGGCGACGGTGCGGAACGCGTCGGGTGCGGCCGCGTAACGCTCGCGTACCCATCTGCGTTTCCTCTCGCCGGCCATCACCACCTTTACTTTCGCTTCGAGCCGTTTGGCGACCCGCTGCGTGCCGGCGGAAGCCTTGGCTGCCGCAAGCCTGGTTTTGGCCTGGGCGGAGCCGGAGGCGGCAACCGCCTTCACCTTAGGAGTCGTTTCGACCGAGGCGACACTCGCTTTGGCCGTGACAGCCTTGCCCGCGCCAGCCTTGGCCTTGGCGTTTGCTTCGCCAAGCGCTGCGATCGCGCTTCCGCCGCTTGCACCTGTGGTCGTCACCCGCACCTTGGCGGTTCCGGAGTCGATCATGCCGATGCTGGTCGCGGCAGCCTTCGACAGGTCGATGATTCGCCCGCCGATAAAAGGACCCCGGTCATTGATTCGCACCACGACAGAACGGCCATTGGCCAGATTCTCGACCAGTACCCGCGTGCCGAAGGGCAGCGAGCGATGCGCAGCGGTCAGTTCGTTCGGGTTCATCAACTCGCCATTGGCGGTCATGTTGGAAGGCAAAGAGTACCAGGAGGCGTGGCCGAGTTGGTCAGCTCGCGCAGCGCCGGTCGGTAGCAAGTAAATGGTGCCTAGAAGCCCCACCGAAATCATCTTGGCTCGCATTTGCATGCGTATTGCTCCTTATTCGATTGTCTGGGAGGTTTTGGAAGCCGACGAAGACTCGAGCCGGCCGCACACGTTGGTGCAGGCGGTAAGCTACGGAGCAAAAAGGCGAAAAGTCGGCTTTGGGGCGGTAATTGGAGGGCGATTTAGGGGCGGGTTTTCCATCGAAAATTAAGGTTTATCGCACCCCTGGCGAGTTTTGGGGGAAGACCCCACATCTTTTGGAAAAGGGCCGGGAGTGATCAGCACCCGCTGCTCGTCACCGCGACTAGAGCGCATCGTACCGCAGCTTTGAGGGTGACGTGCGATTGCTCGGGGAGCCGGGCGATGCTGTGTTCTTGGTCAGCGGAGGACATGCCTAACTCTTTGTCATGTCTCGCCTAATCCTTGCCCTTTTCGATGTATACTGTAAGAATGGCGTTTCACGCTGGAACACCGAGGAAACGACTCAAGCAAGGACTTCAGGACCAACTTGCGATGACGCAAAAAAAGAAGACTCGGGAGGCGCAAGAAAGCCAGCAGCTCTCCCCCGGCCTCTCCCATCCAACAGCCCCAGAGCCGATGACCGGCGCTCAGGCCTCCTATCTCAAGATGCTTGCCGAAGAGGTGCGGGAGCCCACGGCATTCGATCAGGGTTTGAGCAAGCGGGAGGCATCGCGGCGCATCGATGCGCTGATGGAGAAGTTGAGGCTTGGCGACCTACCGCCGCATACGGACTAGACCGGCCTGCCGTGCGATATTGAAGGATTGGCGGTATAGCGCGGTTGCGGCCGCCGCCTTTATAGTTATCCTCTCGATTGAAGCGGCTCTGGCGAGTGCGGCGATGGCTCTTACCCTGACCTCCTCCGCTTTCGAAGCCGGCGAGAAAATTCCGTCGAAATATACTTGCGAGGGCGAGGATGTATCGCCGCCGCTTGCATTTGACGGGATCCCTGAAGGCACTAAGTCTCTCGCATTGATCGTCGACGATCCCGACGCACCGGACCCCAAGGCACCGAAGCGGGTTTGGGCCCACTGGCTCGTCTATAACCTTCCGTCCGACAGCCAAGGGCTGGCCGAGGATGCAAGCCAGAAGGGTTTGCCCGCCGGCGCGGTGGCGGGCCTGAGCGACCGCAAGCAGACCTCCTATCACGGCCCGTGCCCGCCGATTGGTCGGCATCGCTATTTTCACAAGCTCTACGCGCTCGACCTTACGCTGCCCAACAAGGCGCTCACCAAGGCCGAGTTGGAAGCCGCAATGAATGGTCACGTTCTGGCCGAAGCCTCGCTGATGGGCACCTATCAAAAGGGCGATCCGTAAGCGCGCATTTCAGGCCATCTCCTCCCTTGACTGTGGCGCGCCGACTGGCTTGAGTCGCGACCATGGCTAGACACCTTCCGATGATTTTCATCGCTCGCATCACTGCGCTTGGCGTGCTTGCCGCCGCGGTGACGCCCCTCGCGGCGCCTAGCGCGTTCGCCGTTCCCTGTGGCAAGAACCCGGCGCAATTCGGTCGTTGGCTGCAAAGCTTCAAGCAAGAGGCCGTGGCCCAGGGCATTTCCCCGCGCACCGTCAATTATGCGCTCGACGGGCTCACATACGATCCGGCGACGATCGCCAAGGATCGCGGCCAAGGCGTGTTCGCGCAGAGCTTCCTGCAATTCTCCGGGCGCATGGTCTCGTCGAACCGCCTTCAGGTCGGCGGACAGCTCCTGAAGAAATACGCCAATGTGTTCGCCAAGATTCAGCAGCAATACGGCGTGCCGGGTCCGGTGCTGGTCGCCTTTTGGGGGCTGGAGACCGATTTCGGCAAGGTCATGGGCAATATGCAGACGATGCGATCGCTGGCCACGTTGAGCTTCGATTGCCGTCGGCCCGAAGAGTTTCAGGAGCAGCTTCTATACGCGCTGAGAGTCATCGAACGAGGCGATCTCTCGCCGAAAGAAATGCGCGGTCCCGCGCATGGCGAGGTCGGCCAGTTCCAGTTTCAGCCGAAGAACTATTATGAGTTCGGCGTCGACTTCGATGGAGATGGAAGGCGCGATCTGGTGAGGAGCTCCCCCGACTCGCTTGCATCCGCCGCCAATTATCTGCAGTCGAAGGGCTGGCGGGCCAATCAGCCCTGGCTTGAGCAGGTTCGGGTGCCGTCGGACTTACCGTGGGACCAGGCGGACGTGACCATCAAGAAGCCCCGCTCGTTCTGGGCTCAGCACGGCGTGACCTATCTCAACGGACAGCCGGTTCCCGCCGACAATCTGCCGGCCGGGCTCGTTTTGCCGATGGGGCGGAACGGACCCGCGTTTCTCGCCTATCCCAATTTCGACATCTATCTCGACTGGAACCAGTCGCTGGTCTACACGACGACCGCGGCCTATTACGCGACACGGCTTGCCGGAGGGCCGCCACTCTCCAAGGGCAACGCGCCGATCGAGACTCTGAGCTTGGCTGAGACCAAGGAATTGCAGCAGCGCCTCGCCAAACTTGGCTTCGACGTCGGCAAGATCGACGGCGTGGTCGGCGCCGGCACGCGCGATGCAATTCGCACCATGCAGGTCAAATACGGTCTGCCGGCCGACGGCTATCCCAGCGCGGCGCTACTTGGACGTCTCCGCGCCGGGCGCTAGACGCGGCACTGGGCTCGCTTTTGACCGAAATGCGGCGCGCCAATCGACACCATAGCGTCTCGCTATTGGACGCGCACGCCGATTGCCGGTCATAACGACCCTTAAGTTGCTGAAGGCCGTGAGAGAAAAGCTATTAGGGTGGATCCGCCGTGCCAGCTGTTGCATGTGACGCGCCAAATGGCGCCTTCGACCGCGCTGGTAGCGGATCAGGCCGATGATGATCAATCCTCCCTTCGCCACCGTTCAGGAAGCCTTTCTTTATTGCCGCGACATGGACGCCTCCTTGAGCGAGAGGCTGGAGACATTCGCCAACGTCGCGCGGGCGCTGAGGCCCGACATGCAGGAAGCTGTCGACCGCATGGTAGAGCGGCTCAAGGCGAGCCAGGCCGGCGAGTCCGCGCCGAAGCCCGGCGAATCCATGCCCCCCTTCACGCTGCCGGACGAAACCGGCAGGCTCGTCAGCCTCGAAACTTTGCTCGAACGAGGACCAGTTGCCGTCACATTTCACCGCGGCCATTGGTGCCCTTATTGCCGCATCAACACGCGCGCGCTCTCCGAGGCGCAGGCCAAGATCCACGAGATCGGCGCCCAGATCGTCGCCATCATGCCGGAGCGGCAGCAATTCGCCGCCGCGTTCAAATCCGAGAGCGGCCTCGACTATCCCGTGCTGACCGATATCGACAACGGCTATGCCCTCTCCGTGAATCTGGCGATCTGGGTCGGCGCCGAGCTCGAAGAGATCATGGCAGCCTCGGGTCGCGACCTGCCCCGCTATCAAGGCAACGAAGGCTGGTTCCTGCCCATCCCGGCCACCTTCGTGCTGGCCGGCGATGGGACGGTCGTTGCTCGTTTTATCGATCCCGACTACCGCAAGCGAATGGCCGTGGACGACCTGCTGGCGGCACTGAAACTTGCGCGAAATCGCCAGGAAAACAGCAACTAGGCTGGCGATGGCGGCTACCCATCGGGGCCCCCTGATGCTATGGGAACACGGGGAAACTCCGCGCGACTGCGTTCAAGGTTTGGGTCTTCGCCCGGTAGTCTCGCCGGGTCCTAGGATCGGTGAATGAACTCGAAACCGCTCTCCCAGCTGCTCGAAGAGGCCTTCGTCCAATGTCGTGACATGGACGCCTCACTGGCCGAGAGGTTGCAGGCCTTCGCCGACGCGGTGCGCCGCTTCGGTCCGCAGTTCCAGGACGCCGTCGATCAGCTGGTGGCGCGGCTGAGGCAGCACGAGGTTGGCGAGAATGCGCCGAAGCCCGGCGATGCGATGCCGAATTTCATCTTGCCCGACGAGAAGGGCCAGTTGATCAGTCTCGAAGCGCTTCTGGAGAAGGGACCTGTCGCGGTGACCTTCCACCGCGGACATTGGTGCCCCTATTGCCGGATCAACACGCGCGCTCTCGCCGCGGCGCAGGACCAGATCGCCGCCGAGGGCGGTCACGTCGCCGCGATCATGCCTGATCGCGAGCACTTCACTGCCGGCCTCAAGGCAGAGTCCGATGCGCCATTTCCGATCCTGACAGATTTCGACAACGGTTACGCACTCTCGCTCGGTTTGGCCTTTTGGGTCGGCCAGGAGATGCAGGAGCTGATGACGAGGGCCGGCTGGGACGTGTCGAAGTCGCAAGGCAGCGATACCTGGCTGCTGCCCGTACCCGCGACCTTCGTCGTCGGCACCGACGGCGAGATCAAAGCGCGTTTCGTCGATCCCGACTACCGCAAGCGCATGACCATCGAGGATCTCTTGTCCGCGCTGCGAAGCGCGCATTAGGCCGCGGCGGCGAAGCCCGACCAGTCATAGGCGCGCAGCATCTTCATCATCGCCGAAGCGACGGCCGTGCGCTGGCGTCCAGCGACCCCGTAGAGATAGATCGTGCGCCTGAGCTCGGCGCCTTCCACCGCGAGGCGCACGAGCGTTGGGGAGCTTTGCGTGGAGCGCGGCACCAAGGCCACGCCCACGCCGGCCTCGAGCAAGGACAGCATGTCGCCGTCGGCGCTCACTTCGTGGAACCGCGTCACGTCGAATTCCCTGGTGCGCAACAGCTCGATCAGCCCCGGCGTGGTCTCGCAATAGCTGCGCACCATCAGCTTCTCTTCCCTCAGATCGTCGAGGGGAACGCTCGGGCGCCCGGCCAGCACATGCATGCTGTTGACGATGAGCTGGAGATCCTCGGTGAACAGCGGCCAGCTGTCGAGTCGTTCCCACTCTTCGCCGAGCTGCGCGGCAAGACCGAGCTCGACCTCGCCTCGCTTGAGATATTCGAGCACCTCGACGCCGCTTCCCCGCAGCAGCTTGAGTTCGAGCCCTTGAAACAACTTGCCAAGCTCGACCACGTGCGGGGTGACGAGCGACGGGTCGATCGTGTGCGATATCGCCAGCCTGAGCGAGCCGACCTCGCCCTTCTTGATGGCGGAGGCAAGCGAGCGGGCGCTGAGCGCGCTCTCATAGCATTGCTTCAGTAAAGGCAGCATGCGCTGCCCAAGCTCGGTGAGCTGGGCTTGGGGGCGCTCGCGCCGGAACAGGTCTCCGCCAAGCTCACCCTCGAGCTGGCGGATGGCGCGGGTCAGCGAAGGCTGGGCGACGTGGCATTCCTCGGCGGCGCGGGTGAAATTGAGCGTTCGCGCCACGGCGAGGAAGTAACGGACCTGATGCATTTCCATCAGAACTGCGCCCCCCAGCCATCGCCTGGACGCAACGAGATCACGCTGCAAAGCATTGCACGCCCAAGCTGCCGGTCTGGACGGGGTCCAGCCTGGTTCAAGGCCCTAGAAATGATCATCAGCCGGGAAATCCGGATTCGCGTCGTTTGTCGAACGGAGTTTTACGCTTGGGACGGGTTTGCCGTCGAGATGATTTGGCAAGCATGCCCAATTTTTGACCAAGGGTGATTGGCTCAGACCGCCTCACATTCTAGTCTCAATGGGCCCGCCATGGGCCATAGCACATCCCTATCGAGTCCTTAGCCAACGGGCATTTCCCGTGGGGCCCGGGGGATGGGCATCATCCTTGCCGAGGAGCCGTCCCCGACTCTCCCCCGAGACGAGGGCGCCAGATTAAGGAGTGCCCGCCAATGAATGTCGCCATGACTGAGCGCTCGGCCATCGCCACGCAGACCCCACTCAAGGACAAGGTCGCCCTGGTGACGGGCTCGACCAGCGGGATCGGGCTAGGTATCGCCCGCGCGCTTGCCGCGTCCGGCGCCGCCGTGGTCCTCAATGGCTTCGGCAAACCTGAGGAGATCGCCGCCACGCAAGAAGCAATCGGTGCGGATTTCGGCGTGCCGGTCGCCTTTTCCGGCGCCGACATGTCCAAGCCAGACTCGATTGCGGGCATGATCGATATGACGCTCGAAAGGTTCGGCAAGCTCGACATCCTCGTCAACAATGCCGGCATCCAGCATGTGGCGCCATTGCAGGAGTTCCCCGCCGCCAAGTGGGACGCCATTCTGGCCATCAATCTCAGTTCCGCGTTTCACACCACGCGTCTGGCGCTCCCCAGCATGCTCTCCAACAAATGGGGCCGCATCATCAATATCGCCTCCGCGCATGGGCTGGTCGGCTCGGCGTTCAAATCGGCCTATGTCGCGGCGAAGCACGGCATGCTCGGCCTAACCAAAGTTACCGCGCTCGAAACCGCCGAGCACGGCGTCACCTGCAACGCCATTTGCCCGGGCTATGTCTATACGCCGCTGGTCGAGGCGCAGATTGAGGGGCAGGC
Organism: Methyloceanibacter sp.; assembly: GCA_035456885.1. Lineage (GTDB taxonomy): Bacteria > Pseudomonadota > Alphaproteobacteria > Rhizobiales > Methyloligellaceae > Methyloceanibacter. Next base: position 21,095 of record DATICH010000084.1, on the reverse strand, counting down.
CAAGTCGCATGGTATCCCGCGCGAGCAGGTAATCCGCGAGGTGCTTCTCGCGCAGCAGCCAAACAAGCGCTTCGCCACCACCGACGAGCTTGGTAGCATTGCGGTGTTCTTGTCCACTGACGCCGCCGCGTCGATCACTGGCGCGGCCATTCCTGTCGACGGCGGCTGGACGGCGCATTGAAACGGGAAAGCAAGGAGCTGGGAGGCGAACATGACCAAGCCAAGCACTCTGACGCCGCTCGAAGCTGTCAACGAGATTCGCAAGGACAAAGGCCAGGTCGTGCTCGTGCTGCAAGGAGGCGGTGCGCTCGGCGCCTATCAGGGCGGTGTCTATCAGGCCTTCCATGAGGCCGGCATTGAACCCGACTGGATCATCGGCACTTCGATCGGCGCCATCAATGCCGGCATCATCGCCGGCAATAGGCCCGAGGACCGACTGGCGCGGCTGCAGGATTTCTGGAAGCGCGTCGAGCGCGCGACGTTCTGGGGCTCGTTCCCGGCCTGGGGCGGCGCTGCCGACGCGCTTGCCTCATGGATGACCCTGACCAATGGCATTTCCGGCTTCTTCGAGCCGCATACCCGCGCTTTTCTCGGCGCCCATGTTCATCTCGGCCCGGACCGCGCTGGCTACTATTCCACGCATCCGTTGCGCAAAACGCTCGACGAGCTCGTCGATTTCAGCTTGCTCAACCAGGGGCGCCCACGGCTCACCGTCGGTGCCGCCCATGTGCGGAGTGCCGTGATGCAATATTTCGACTCGCGGGACATGGAGCTGACGCCAAGCCACATCTTAGCGTCCGGCGCGCTGCCTCCCGCCTTTCCCGCCGTCCGCATCAATGGCGAACTTTATTGGGACGGCGGCATTCTCTCCAATACCCCGGCCGAGCGCATCTTCGAGGACAACCCACGCCGCAGTTCACTGATCTTCGCGGTGCATCTATGGAATCCGACCGGATCCGAACCCGAAACGATTTGGGAAGTCCTCAACCGCCACAAGGACATCCAATATTCGAGCCGCATTTCCAATCACATCGTGCGCCAGAGCGAAGCACACCGGCTCCGCCACGTCATTGGCGAGCTAGTGAAATATCTTCCGGAGGAAACGAGGCAGAAGCCTCATGTCAAGGAGCTTGCGGCCTATTCCTGCCGCACGAGGATGCACGTCGTGCGGCTCTTGGCGCCGCGCCTCGACAATGAAAGTCACACCAAGGACATCGACTTCTCGCCCGCCGGCATTCGCGCGCGGTGGGAGGCAGGCTATGCCGACACGATGGATGCGCTCGACCATCAGCCCTGGCGCGGCGAGTGGGATCCGCTCGAGGGTGTGATTCTGCATGAGCCGAGACGTGGCGCCGAGCCGGCAGCGGAACTGGAAATGGGCGAAGCCGCGACCGCCCCGGATAGCGACACGGGACACAAACTGGCGGCCGAATAGGAACCAGGACCATGGACGCGTGCACAGGCGATATGGCGATCCAACTGGTGCTCGCGGTCTTTGCGTTCCTCGGCGCGGTCATCTCGCTGGAAATGTTCTGGGTACGGGTACCGGAGCAATTGCTGCACGGCGATCTCGACGCCGCCCTGAAGAAAAGAAGTTGGCTGAATGCTTTCGTGGCGGCAGGCGCCGCCGGTGCGGTCGCACTGCTGTTGTTCTGGGTCAGCGTTTGCACCAACGGCGCGTTCTGAACCCACATCCACAAAGAAAAGCCCGGCATGGGCCGGGCTCTTCCTACGCAAAACAGGATCTTCTTTTCACGAAGCGCTTGGTCCTGCGCGAAAGCGTGGTACGTGCCGTAGAGCCGCAAGTGCCGGCTCGGCAGCGCCTGAGTGGTCTTACTTGTAGGGCGTGGCCTCCACGGGAGACACCTCGGCCATATAGACCTGCTGGGTGTGGTGGAAGCAGCCGCCCAGCGCGATGGATGTGGCGACGGCGGCAAGGGCAATAAGAAGGCGCATGTCGATTTCCCTCTACTTCGAACTTTCACTCATTGGATACGCGAGACTGCGCCAATCTCACCGCGTTCGGCTTAGAAAAGCGTTAATGCACGAGCCATTTCAGCACGAGTTCAGGGCCAAAACGTCGGCAGACCAATAAATTGACCGTCGAAATGCCGGCTTGAACCCTGGGAACCGAGATGCGCGGCTGCCCAGCCGCCACGCTCGCGAATCACTGAGCCAAATCTTTGGGGAGGGGTACTTAGGCGGCCATCGCCGCGGGCCGCATTGGCGACCTCAGAAAGATAGCGAGCAGCGCCGCGACGAGAAGCGACAGAGCGATGCCCGCCACACAAGCGGTCCAGCCGAACATATCGAAGATCAGGCCGAGCACCGCGCTGCCGATCAAGCCGCCGAAGAAATACGAGGCGAGATAGAGCCCACTGGCCGAGCCGCGATCCGAGGTCGCCGCACGGCCGACAAATCCCGTGGCGCAGGCCTGCGCGAAGAACGTGCCCACGCCGACCAGCACCATACCGAGGAGGACAGCTTCCAGGCTCGGGAGGATCAGCAGCGGCAGGCCGAGCGCGGCCACCAGAAGCGCGCCCCAGAATGAGAGCCTGGTGCCAAAGCGCTGCACCGCCCGTCCCGCCAGCGGTGTGATGGCCATGGCCGGGAGGAACACGAAATAGACGAAGCCCAAGGTCATGGCGCCGACCCCGAGCGGCGGCTGCACGAGCACGAAATTGACGTAAGTGAACGTGCCGATAAAGGCGAACAGGATGCAGAAGCCGATAGCGAAGCTTGCTCGGAGGGCAGGGTTCTTAAGGTGCTCGATCCAGGCGGCGAACGGCGACCGGCCGGTTGCCCCGAGGCATTCCATGCAGGTCGTCTTCTGGATGGTGAAATAAACGAGCACCGCGCCCAGCAAGTTGAGCACGGCGAAGAAATAGAAGTTGGTAGCAAGGCCGAAATGGTCGGCGACGCCGGCCGAGATCAGGCGTCCGATCAGGTTGCTGGCCACATTGCCGGTGATATAGGCGGCGAATGCGCTCGCTGAATCGGCGGCGCTGTAATGCTCGCCGAGATAAGCGAGTGTGAGCGTGAAGGCCGCAGCCATGCACACACCTTGCGCTACGCGCAGGATGGTGAAGGTCGTGAGGTCCGGTGCATGCGCGAGCAGAGCCGTGGGCACGGCGAGCACCACAAGGCTAATCAGAATGCCCGCGCGGCGATCGATCGAATTGCTGAAATAGCCGACGGCGAGACCCGCTACGGCCATTCCCATGGTGCTGGCATTGACGGCAAAGCCCATCGCCGCGGGCGACACGCCATAATGCTTGGTCAGTGAGGGGAGAATCGCCTGGGTGGCGAACAGATCGACGACCGTGAGAAAGGCGGTGAGAGCGACAACGATGAAGCGGAGCACCGCGCCGGACGATGGGGCGTGCTGCTCCTCTATCACTGGAACGGAAGCTTCGCTCATCGCCTGGTCCTCGCGGCAAAGAGAGCGGATGTGATGCCCCGGGGGGAAAGGGCATCACATCCGAGGGGGGGGGGAGAGCAATCACATATCCGGATCGTCGGGCTTCTTCGGCAGGTCGGCGGAAATCAGGACGACTTGCACATCGCCGGTGTTTTTCCACCAATGCGAGATGCCCTTGGTCTCGGCGCTGACGTCGCCGGCCTTGTGCACGATGGGCACGGCGCAGTCGCTCGAATATTCCTCGATCGTGCCGCTGACGACGTAGATGATCGCGGGCCGCTCGCCATGGCTGTGCCACGGCACGATGCCGCCCGGCTCGATGGTGAGACGGCGCATGCGGAAGACACGGCCGTCGATGCCATGCTCCTTGGCCACATCCAGCATAGCGATAACCGTGTCGGTCTTACCGACGGCTTCCACGTCGACCGGCTTGCGGACATCGGATTTGTGTTGATCGGTGGGACATTCGCCGGCGAAGGCGCTCACGGCGCTCGCGCCGAGCACGGCGCCGGCAAGTAGGACAGCGCGGCCGAGCCGGCCCCTGGCGGGAAAATGCAACATCTCCGTTTGACTCCCTTTGGCTGATGGGTCGGCCGAAAGGAACGGCCGCTTGATGACGCGATCATCGTCCCAAGCGGTCCCTAAGTGAAATGCCAGTTGGCTTTGGACTCCATAGCCGAACGCTATTCGAGGCGCCGAACGCACTCATTCGATAGCGACAAGGTATTGGCGGAGCAGGGCTATTCGGCCCCATGTTCAGATCGTCCAGGACGGACCTATTGGCCGCCGCCCCGGAGCTCCCGAACCCCTCAGGCCATCCTAAGGAGACTTGAAATGAAGCAGCTCTTGATCGTTCTCGGCCTTCTGGTCGCCTCTGCCGCGCCCGCCATTGCCGAAGGCATTCCGAACCCGCCCCCGGGCGCTTTCGGCCGCTAAGCCAGACTGGGGTCACCTAGCGTGATCCACTTCCTTTCCCCAAAATTGCGGGCGCGATCAGGCGCCCGCATTCTTTTTGCCCGCGAATAGCGCCGGGCTATCGACTCAAAAGTCATACGGTATTTCCGCTCGCTTCGGTTCCGTCCGATCCTCCCGCCGTCGCCAACCGGCGAGTCCCTCTCGATGAACTGAAGGAGATTCTCAAATGCCGAAGCTTTTGATCGCAGCCACCGTCCTGTTCATGGCCACCGTGGGCACCGCCACCGCCAAGCAGGAGGGCATTCCCAACGTCTATTACATGGCGATCCATCTCGGGACCGGGAAATGCGTGATGATGACCACCGTTCCCAACCCCTCCAAGTACAAGGTGATGGGTGCCTATAAGACACCCGGCGCCGCCTCAAGGGCGATGCGCCGCGCACCCGAGTGCCACGCCTAACTCCGGCCTCGCTCGCAAAGGCGTCCGCTTCTTCGAGGCGGGCGCCCTTCATTTCTTCCCGACCAGCACGACCCAGCCTTTCTTGCCGTCGCAATCCTCGGTCTCGCGCCAGAACACGAGCTTCGGCGTGCGCTTCGGCCCTTCCAACCGCCAGCGTCCTTCGCTGCGGCAGTAGCTCTTGTCGTCGCGGTCGATGTCCCGATCGACGAAAATCTCTCCGAGCTCATCCTTGTCGGGATACCAGTTGATATTCGCCAGCATGTCCTTCGGCGCGCCATGCTTGTGCGGCACCGGGAACCAGAGCACCCAGCCGTCGTCGCCGTCCTCGTGCTCGGAGAAAATCAAAGTCTCGACCCAGTTCTCGTGATTGCTCGCGCATTTCACGGCGAAGATGAAGCCGTCGGCGAACCGCCTGCGCTTGGCGTAGGTGCGCTCGTTGGCGCCGCAATCCTGGAGCGCCATCACGGCGGCAGGCATGGGATTGTGCTCGCCGAACAGCAGCGTCCCGTCTTCGAGCTCGGTGGCCTCGGCGGCCAGGGCGAGGCTAAGGCCAAGGAGCAGTACTAGGCGAATGACCATCGGAGCAATGTGGCGCGGTTCAGCGAGATTCGGCAATGGGTAAGGCGGAACGCCTCACCCTAAGTCGAAAGACGGTTTTGGTGTGGCCTCTGTCTGCGGCGCGGACCAGCCTTCCGTGCTAGACTGGCTCCGCGCGGGCGGGGCGTAGGGGCACACAAAGCCCGCGCTAAGGGGGAAATCATGGAAAGCTGGATGACGGACTTGATCGTGCAAGTGATTGCCGGGGCCCTGGGCGGCACCGCGGCCGGGTCGGTTCTCAAGGATCTCAGTCTCGGCAAGCCGGGTGACGCCATTAGCGGCGCCATCGGCGGCGGCGTGATCGGGCAGATCCTCAACTCGGTGCTCGGTGGCGACGCGGGCGCTGTCGGCGGCCTGGACGTCGGCTCTCTGGTGCAGAGCATCTTCGGCGGCGGCATTGGCGGCGCCATCGTGATGGCGATCATCGGCGTGCTGCGCAACGCCATGATGAAGCGTTAGGACGACTTGGTCCGGAAGAGGAGGGCTGCGCCGTTCGCTTCGCTCGGGGCGTATTAGGCGTTCATCGACGTCATGGTGGCCAATTTAGCGGTGAAGGCCTGAATCCGATCGATGTCGTGATATTCGGCCAGTTTGACCGACCAACCGTCCTCGAACGTCCAGAAGTTCACGATCGTGGTCTCGATTTGCAGACCCGTTGCTTTGTGGCGGTAATGGCCGACGATCTCAAGCGCGGCGCGGCTCTTGTGGATCATGAGGTCGCTGGTGTCGTAGCGCAGCAGGTCGTGCGTCCCGGCGACGATGGCATACCGCTCGAGGACATCGGCCTTGCCATTGCGGAGACCGCCAAGCGGATGGATCTCCTTTGGGACGTAGACCATGTGGGAGAAATCGTCGGGAAGGTACGTGCCCAGCCAGGCGACATCCTGCGCCCGCCAGGCGTCGTAGATGTCGTTGATGATGCTTTCCGTTTTGGTCATATGGATTCCCCCCATGACCGAAACCCCGGATGCTAGCATGAGTCGCAACGTATACTGACAGTTTTTCGGGACCCTGGTCGCGCTCTCGGCTGTGCTAGCGTGAACGCCGGGCCGGCCGGACTGGTTCCAGTAGGCAAGGGTGCGACCATGCGACCCGATCTTCGCCCCATGCTGGCGACGCTCACCGACAAGCCGTTCGACGACCCGGACTGGGTGTTTGAGACCAAATGGGACGGCTTCCGAGCCATTGCCGTGGCGCGGCCCGGCCATGCCGCTCTCTACTCGCGGCGGGGCCACGACATCTCGGAGAAATATCCCTCGATCTGCGCTGCGCTTGCCAAGGTCAAACATGAGGCGGTGCTTGACGGGGAGCTGGTGGCGCTCGACGAGCATGGCCGCTCCCGCTTCCAGCTCTTGCAGAACGCCGGACGCAATTCGGTGCGCCTGCTCTATTGCGTGTTCGATCTGCTGTATCTCGATGGCAAGGACGTGCGCGGCAAGACCTTGCTGGAGCGCAAGGCGCTGCTCGAACAAATCCTGCCGAAGAGCCCGCTGCTTCGCTACAGCACCCATGTGGTCGGCGAAGGCATCAAGGCCTTCAATCGAGCCAAGCGGGCGCGCGAGGAGGGGGTGATCGCCAAGCTTGCTGGTGGCCGCTACCACTCCGGCACGCGCACGCGGGAATGGCTGAAGGTGAAGGCGAGTCAGGAGCAGGAGGTGGTAATTGTCGGCTTCACCGCGCCGAGGGGCGAGCGCCGCTTCTTTGGTTCGCTGCTCCTGGCTGTGCGTGACGACAAGACCTGGCGATACGCCGGCAGGGCGGGGACCGGCTTCACCCATGCCAGCCTGCGTGACCTCTACGAGCAGCTCACGCCACTCATCACCAAGACCAAGCCGGTCGCCGAGAAAGTTCCCAACGAGGCTAACACCACTTGGGTGAGGCCCAAGCTCGTCGCCGAGGTCAAATTCACCGAATGGACCGCGGGTGGCGAGATGCGCCACCCGGTATTCCTTGGGCTTCGCACCGACAAGAAGGCGATCGAGGTAGTCAGGGAGCGGCCCAAGCCAATGCGGAAAGCCAAGCCCGCTTCACGCGGCAAGCGCCGTTGACCCATATCAAGGCGGACCTTACTGGCGGTCCTAGCGTTTATTCTGCACTGCCATGCGAGGAGCGACGCCATGAGCACCGGCCTCGATACGTTCGACAAGACCGTCCAGGAGTCCAATCTCTGGCTCAAGGATTTGATGGAGCGGCTCAACACCACAGACCGCCACCACGCCTATTCGAGCTTGCGCGCGGTACTGCATGCCTTGCGCGACCGTATCGGCCCGGAGGTCGCCGCACATCTCGGCGCGCAATTGCCGATGCTGCTGCGCGGGCTGTTCTACGAAGGCTGGGACCCGACCGGCAAACCGACCAAGGAACGGCACGAGGCGCAGTTTCTGGCGCATATCGCTCGCGAGTTGCCCCGCGCCACCGAGGACGATGTTGAAAAGGCCGCCAGCGCCGCGCTCGACGTTCTCTCCAAGCACATCGATCGCGGCACGGCGGTCAAGATCGCTGCCATGTTTCCGCTTGAGCTGCGCAAGTTTTGGCCGGCCTTCATCCAGGAGGCGGCGCAAGGACGCCAGCCAGGCGCAGCTTGAGGGGCTAACGCGTCGTCTTCATGAAGGCTGCGACCTGCTCGAGGTCATAGAACTCGGACAGACGCACCGGCCAGCCGTCTTCCAGTACCCACACATGTTTCTTGGTGGTGTCGAGCCATTAACCGCTTAGGCGATACCGGCAGCGCGTGTGGACGTCGAGAACCAACCTGTTCTCGTCGGGAATCATTTGGCCCGGTTCAATGAATTGCGTGTCAAATCCTTCGAAGATTTCCTGCAGCCGCGTGATTGTCGCCGCCTTACCTTCGCGCATCCCACCGGCGGCAATCATCTCGCAAGGAATGTTCAAGTAATGTGAGAAGTCGGCAGGCAAATGCGACGCGAAGCGATCGAGGTCATGGTCACGCCATGCGTCATAGATGTCCTGCAAGTTCGTCAGTGTAATCTTGGACACTGGGCCTTCCTGATGTGTTGCAGGCCACTCTACCGCCGCGACCGGCGCCAATCGTTAACGGCTCTTGCCTTTATAGGCGCGGGTGCCGGGCTTGCCGGCCTTGGAGCGCGGCCGCGATTTCTGCGCGGCGGCGAGGGGAATCTCGCGATTGTGGGGTCCCATCTCGTCCAGACTCGGCTTGTGCGGCCGGTTCAGCGCCACCTCGGTCTCGGCCGCCGAGCGCTCCAGCTCCGATTGCCGCGCCAGCGGATCGCTGGCAATCGCGAGCTCCATCAGCCGTAGGCGCTTGATCTCGTCGCGCAGTCTTGCCGCCTCCTCGAATTCGAGATCGGCGGCCGCCGCGCGCATGCGCTTCTCCATGTCGGCGATGACGCTTTCGAGATTGTGGCCGACCAGCGCCTGCTCCTCCTCGCCGAAGCCCGCGCCGGCATCGACCAGCACGTGGTCACGCTCATACACGCTGGCGAGAATGTCGCCGATATTCTTCTTCACGCTTTCCGGCGTAATGCCCATCGCCTCGTTCCATGCCGTCTGCTTGTCGCGGCGCCGGTTGGTCTCGGCGATGGCGCGCTCCATCGAGCCGGTCATGCCGTCGGCATAGAGGATCACGCGCCCGTCAACGTTGCGTGCGGCCCGGCCGATGGTCTGGATCAGCGACGTCTCCGAGCGGAGGAAGCCTTCCTTGTCGGCGTCTAGAATGGCGACGAGCGCACATTCCGGAATGTCGAGGCCCTCGCGCAACAGATTGATGCCCACCAGCACGTCGAAGGCGCCGAGCCTGAGATCGCGGATGATCTCGATACGCTCCAAGGTTTCCACGTCGGAATGCATGTAGCGGACCTTGATGCCTTGCTCGTGCATGTACTCGGTGAGGTCTTCAGCCATGCGTTTGGTGAGGGTGGTCACCAGCACGCGGTAGCCCTGGGCGATCACCTTGCGCGCCTCGTCGATCAGGTCATCGACTTGGGTCGAGGCCGGGCGGATCAACACCGGCGGATCGACCAGGCCCGTCGGCCGGATCACCTGCTCGGCGAACACGCCGCCGGTCTGCTCCAGCTCCCAGCCGCCCGGCGTCGCGGAGACATAGACGGTTTGCGGCCGCATCGCGTCCCATTCCTCGAAGCGCAGCGGCCTATTGTCCATGCAGGAAGGAAGGCGGAAGCCGTATTCCGCGAGCGTAGATTTGCGCCGGTAATCACCGCGGAACATGCCGCCGATCTGCGGCACGGTGACGTGGCTTTCGTCGACGAACACGAGCGCGTTGTCGGGCAGATATTCGAACAAAGTCGGCGGCGGCTCGCCGGGTTTCCGGCCGGTGAGATAGCGCGAATAGTTCTCGATCCCGGCGCAGGAGCCGGTCGCCTCGATCATCTCCAGATCGAACAGCGTGCGCTGCTCGAGACGCTGCGCCTCGAGCAGCCGCCCCGCGCCGTGCAGCTCGTCGAGCCGCTGCTTCAGCTCCTCCTTGATGCCGCGGATCGCTTGTTTGAGGGTCGGCTTCGGCGTGACGTAATGCGAGTTGGCATAGACTTTGACCATGCTGAACTGGTCGGTCTTGGCGCCGGTCAAGGGATCGAATTCGGTGAGGCTCTCCACCGTGTCGCCGAACAGCGAGATGCGCCAGGCGCGGTCCTCAAGGTGGGCGGGCCACAACTCGATCGTATCGCCGCGGACGCGGAACGAGCCGCGCACAAAATTCGCATCGTTGCGCCGGTAATGCAGCGCCACCAGATCGGCCATCAGCTGCCGCTGCTCGGCCTTGTCGCCTTGCTTCAGACTGAAGGTCATCGCCGTATAGGTCTCGACCGAGCCAATACCGTAGATGCAGGACACGCTCGCCACGATGATCACGTCGTCACGCTCGATCAGCGCGCGCGTCGCCGCGTGCCGCATCCGGTCGATCTGCTCGTTGATGGAGGAGTCCTTCTCGATATAGGTGTCGGTGCGTGGGATATAGGCCTCGGGCTGGTAGTAGTCGTAGTAAGAAACGAAATACTCGACCGCGTTCTCAGGGAAGAAGCTCTTGAACTCGCCATAGAGCTGGGCGGCCAGCGTCTTATTCGGCGCGAGCACCAGCGCAGGGCGCTGCGTCGCCTCGATCACCTTGGCCATGGTGAAGGTTTTGCCTGAACCGGTAACGCCTAACAGCACCTGATCGCGCTCATGCGCGTTCACTTGGGCCACCAATTCGGCGATGGCTTGCGGCTGGTCACCCCTCGGCTCCAGCTCGGTTTGAATGCTCAAGGGGACGCCGCCCTCGCTCTTTTCGGGGCGGGGAGGGCGGTGCGGCGTGAAGGACGGCGCGACAGCGCCGGTGACCAGCGGATGCTCCTGCATCAAGGGTTGCGGCGCTTCGCCGAAACCAGGAGGGCGGCGGTCAGCGCCAATCGGCAAGCCGGTGGCTTCCCCCGTCACGGCGCGCGGCTCGGCGCGGGAGCCGAAGGTTCTGGCGATGCGATGGGGCATGGCTGCAATATGGCGGTGCGCCTGGGTCTTGGCTAGTGGCTGACGCCTCTGAGGTGGGTTCGTCGATCCGGGAAATCGGGTTAAGGTCGCGGGGCCTCAATAGCGGAGCTGGGCCCTGATGCAACTGCTCGCCGTCATGCAAAACGTTCCGCTGTGGCTTGCCGCGGTCTGCATCATGGCGATCGCCGAGATCTACAGCGTCGGACTCATGCTGTGGGCCCGCAACACCTATGGCGTAAATCGATTAAGCCTCAATAACGAGGTCGCTGGTTTCAAATTCGCCGTGGTCGGTGTGTTCTACGCCGTGTTTTTGGCATTCGTCGTCATCGCCGTATGGGAGGACTATAGCGATACCGAAGCGGCGGTGCGTAATGAAGCCAAGGCTGCCGTCGATCTTTATCAGGTGACCTTCGCCTTGCCGGTTGAGGCCGCCGGCAAAATCCGCGGAGCCCTGAACACATACATGGAAGGGGTGCAAAAGGACGAGTGGCCTGCCATGGGACGCGGCGAGTCAAGCCCGGCTGTGGCGACCGATCTTGAAAAACTCAGCGCGGAAGTCTTTGCCGTAAAGCCGCAGGATCAACGGGAACTCGTGCTTTACCAGCACGCGCTCGCTCTTTTGACGGTGATGACCGACAATCGGAACGAGCGGCTGGACAGCGCCAACGGCTCCATGACGGGGATACTTTGGTTCGTGCTTATCGTCGGCGGACTGATAACCCTTGGCTACCCTGCCTTTTTTGCCTCCTCCAATCGCATAGCGCAGGTGCTGATGACCGCGGCGCTGGCGGCGCTGGTGGCGATGTCGCTCCTGCTGAGCCTTGCTTTCGATTTCCCCTTTACCGGCAATCCTCATATCTCCGACCGCCCGTTCCAAGACGCTCAGGCGCAGATGCAGCCGAATTGGCCGCCGCCCTAGGGCTCCCCTCGACTCGCCCGTGGCTTAGCTTCTATACGTGGGGCTAGCGGGAAGCTCGCATCTCGCCTGGGGATTCTCCGGAGGTGAATCTTTGAGCGAAACCAATAGCGTAGAGGAGGCTCTCGCCGAGGCCTTCAAGAAGGCAGACAGCCTTGCCGCGCCGCTCGACGAACGGCTCAAGCTCTATCTCGTAGAGTCCCGCAAGCTCCTACCGGACCTCGAGGCGACTTACGACGAACTCGTCGCACGCCTAAGGGCCAGCGATGCCGACATTCTCGTTCCGGCGATCGGCGAAAGGCTACCCGACTTCCTGATGACCGATGCCGAGAGCCATCTGGTCGACCTGTCGTCCCTCCTGCGCAAGGGTCAACTTGTCCTCAGCTTCAATCGCGGACCTTGGTGCGACTATTGCGGGCTCGAGTTGCACGCGCTCGCACGCGCCCATCCGGAGATCGTCGCGGCCGGAGGGGAGGTGGTCTCCATTGTGCCGGAGACCGCGCATTACGCGCGGGCTTTGCAACAGAGCCGGGGCCTCCCCTTCAAAGTGCTGACCGACCTCGATCTCGCCTACGCCTTCTCGCTCGGCCTGGTGTTTTGGGTGGGCGATAAGATCAAGCAGGCCTACCGGGAATTCGGCATCGATCTTGAGCAATTTCAGGGACATGGGGGATGGCTCTTGCCGATCCCGGCCACCTTGGTCGTGGGCAAGGACGGCCGCGTCAAAGCCCGCTTCGTCGACCCGGATTTCCGGCACCGCATGGCCATTGAGGACATTCTTGCCGCGCTCGCGGCACCGGATTGAGTGGCGGTGCCAGCGGTGCTCCACTCCTCAATGTCGAACTTGGTGAAAATCTCGCTGAGATCGCCGCAAATTGCCACTTTCGCGCGCGATCATCGTATAATGAGAAAAAAGGCCATTGACTCGCCCTGCGGGACGGCAAGCCTGAACCAGTGAAGCGTGATTCGTGCATACGTCCGTTTGAGCGGTCGAGTGCGGCATCAAAGCAGAATCGGAGCACAAGCCATGGCGACGAGAAAGAGTGGGAAGAAGCGCACCACGAGTAGGAAGACCAGTTCACGCAAGACCGCGCGCAAGACGGCGCGTGCAACGCGCAAGGGCGCCCGCAAGACGGCGCGCGCCACGCGGAAGGCCGGGCGCAAGACGGCGCGCACGGCGCGGAAGGCCGGGCGGAAGACAGCACGTGCGACGCGGAAGGCCGGCGCAAGAAAGACATCCGCTAAGCGGAAGACCGCGCGCAAGACCTCCGCGCGCAAGACCACCAAGAAGGCTGCGGCGCGCAAGCCTGCTGCTGCAAAGAAAACTGCGGCGGCGCCCAAGCCGATGGCACCAGCGCCGGCAGCGCCTCGGCCGATGACGCCCCCGATGGCCCAGCCAGCTCAGCCGGCCCGGCCGATGACGCCCTCGCCGGGGATGGGTGGAGGCGGCATGCCGCCGCGGCCCGCGAGTCCGATGGGTGGTGGGGGGCCCGCGCCGTCAGCACCGCGCCCAGTGACGCCGTCTTCGCCGAGTCCGAGCCCCCAGCCTTATCGCCCCTCTTGGGCGCGTGACGACGACGACATCTAGAAAATCGGGGGGAGTGGCGCGCGAATAGCCCGCTCCCCCTACTCCCCCTCCAATCCGCCAATCCCCAGGCGCTCCATGCCCTCGAGCCAGTGCTCGGCGACGTGGGGATGGTCGAGCAAGTAATCCTCGGTTGGCACCTCGCGGCGCTGCAACGCCTCGATCACCAGCTGGGCGAACTCTTCGGGCTCCCCTTCGTCGCGGCCGAGCCACATCAAAGCCACCAGTTCCGCCTGCTGACGCCGTCCCATCCCTCTGATCTCCTCCACCACCTCTTCGCGGCTGAGATCGTCGTCTTCGTCCTGAAGGGCGGAGGAGGGCAGCTCGTCGTCGGTCGGGTTCGACCCGTCGTCAGGCAATTCCGGCGCCTCCTTACCCATGAAGGAGCGAACCTTGACGACCAGTCTGCGAAGGTAATCCGGGTCGATCGACAGCGTGGCCATGGCGGTCCCTTCGAGTCGCGCGCGACGTTATGTCAGCATCGGTCCGCGCGACGATCCTTGATTTCGCTCAACCACCCTCTCAACGTCCGGAGCCTTGCAACGCTCCTCGAGGGTCAAATGATTCCCGCCTCCGCCGCGCCCGGTCTCTGGGCCTAAACGGTACCGATTGCCCTTCTGCTCTGTTCCAATCTGTTCATGACATTCGCGTGGTACGGTCATCTCAAATACAAGGCGGTGCCGCTGCTCGCGGTCGTGCTGGTGAGCTGGGGCATTGCTTTCGTGGAATATTGCTTTGCCGTTCCGGCGAACCGGATGGGCAGCGCGGTCTATTCGCCCGCGGAGCTGAAGACCATCCAGGAGGTGACCACGCTCGTCGTCTTTGCCGGCTTTACCGCGCTCTATTTCAAGCAGCCGCTCGGCCTGACCCAGGGCGCGGGCTTCGCTCTGATAGCGCTCGGCGCACTTTTGGTGTTCCGAGGCCAGGCATAGACGACCCGCCTTGCAGTGGCGGCCCGTTCTTCTTGCGATGTAGGGATAAGGGCCTCCGGACGCCTACCGCCCGGAGGCTGCCAAAAGGCTAGACCCCGCGGAACAGATTACCAATCGCCAGGATCACATAGGCGATGATGGCGGTCCAGAATCCGTGCTCGGTGATGAAGGGAATCGCCACGAATTTGCCAATGACGGCCAACGCGGCCAAAATCAGTGAAATGATGAAGACCGCGGTTGTCGGCGGTGACAGATTCATCTCCAGCCCTCCCTCTTTGTTGACGAGCGGACTGTAATCGCTTTCTCTGAAAAAGCGAGCGGTTTACATTACTGCTGCGGGAGGCGAAGCTCGGGCTGGCGGGGGTCGAAAGTCCGGCGAGTAAGGAGGGCGAGCGATGCGTCCAATGATGCGGTTGGTCCTGGGACTTCTGGTCCTGATTGGGATCATGGCGGGTGTCGCGTTCGGGCTACCGGCCCATGTGACGGTGACCCGTTCGAAATCCATCAGCGCGCCGGAATCGATCGTTTTCCCCTATCTCAACAATCTGCACGAATTCAGCGAATGGTCGCCTTGGCAACTGCGCGATCCGCAATTGAAGGTGACTTATGGCGGTCCCCAGCTGGGCAAGGGCGCCGAGGTGAAATGGACAAGCGAGAAGCCCTCAGTCGGCACCGGCAGCATGCAGATTCTCGAGAGCGAGCCCAATCACAGCATCGACCTCGCCGTCGACTTCAACGGTCTGGAGGGAACCGGTTCATATCATGTCGTACCCGATGGCTCGGGTAGCAAAGTCACCTGGAACTTCGTCTACGAGTCCGGATCGAGCCCGCTCAAGCGCTGGAAGGCATTGATGCTGGATGGCTTCGTCGGAGCGGAATATAGCGCCGGCCTCGACCGCCTGAAGGAGAAGATCGAAGCCGAGCGGCGTCCGACCGCACCGACTGTCGGGCTGACGCCGGAGAGCATGCCGCTACAGCCGGGACAGCCGGGAGCCGCCGTACCGGAGGGTGCCGCTCCTGCCGGGACCGCGCCCGCGGGCGGCGAGGTGCCGAAAACCGCGCCGCCGGCCGAGACTGCGGACCCGAATGCGGCAGCCCCGGCGGCGGCTGAAGCGGTAGTGCCTCCGCCCACGCCGGCCCCGCCGCCAAAAAAGAAGAAGCGGCGGCAACAGTGATCTTCGTGCGCTAGAGCTTGCGCTCAGGCCCGGGTCCGGGCTGCGCGGACGGCCCGGCCTTCCTCGATTGCAATACGAGTGGCAGACAGTTTGCGAGGGGGGAGTCCTTGCCCGAGACGCCGTGTTGAACATCCGCGAGATGCGGGTCGACGACGTTCTGCCCGATGACGCGATAGACTTGTGTGGCACCGTCGGTGGTCGTCACCGTGATGCGGTCGCCGATGCCCGGGCCATCGGACGCTGGAGGTGGTAGATGCGGGTCGCGGGCGGCCGCGCGGCGGATAGGTCCGACGGCGGAACCCGTGGCCGCGCCCGTTTCGCCTTCCTTGATCACCGCGGCGCTCAGGCCAAGCTGCGACACGGTACCGTTCACTCCTCCGGCGGATGTCTCCGCCCAGGGCCATGGTGCCTGTTCCGGCAACTTCGCAAGAGCATGCTCCCACGCGGTCTGACGCAACAATTGCGCTAATCCCGTCCGCGTCATGATTGGGAATTCGCCGCTATCTCGCAGCAGGGCCGCCAGCAGCAGAACGAGAGCTGTGCCCGCCAACAACCACCCGAGCCTTGGCCGCGAGCGGAAGAAGAGGAGGAGGAGCTGCGCCGACCCCCGTCTCAGCATCAGTTCCTCCTCCCGATCCGCCGCGGGGAGGCATAGTCGCGGCGGCGGTAGCGCAACAAGATCAATGTCGCCGAGCTCATCGAGAGCAGGACGACAGTCACGCGCGCGAAAAATTCTCGGAATATGGTAGAGCCGGTGCCCCTGTTGCCGGTCGCGTTGCGCGAGCCAAAGGACACCGGCTCGGCCCTCGCAGCAATGCTTGGTGGCGTAAAGAAGAAGACCACGGTCGGGAAAGAGAATCGAGACATTGCCGACAGCTCACCGAAGTGCAGAGCTTGGCAGCGCGTGGTCATCGGCTTAAGCCCCGTCTGCTGGCACCGAACCGAATCAAACATCTTAATAGGGCGGAGCTTTAGCGGGAATGTGGCTCATGCCGGGGCTCGACTGCCATAACTGTGGCGCAAATGCGGTTATGCACAAGGGATAGGCATTTCCGTCGCCGGGGGAACCGTAAGGCAAGGCAGAAAGTTAGCCGGTCATGACAGGCGCGCCGCGTGTATCCCTTCGCGAATCGCCGCTGCGTCCGCTTCCCGAGCCATCCCCAACCCAAGGAGACAATATCCGCCATGGCCGCCATGAAATCGTTGAAGGATCTTTTCATCAACCTGCTCAAGGATGTCTACTACGCCGAGAAGCAGATCCTTAAGGCGCTGCCGAAGATGGCCAAGAAGGCCGACTCGGAGGAATTGCGCCGGGCCTTCGAGCATCATCTGAAGGAGACCGAGGGCCAAGTCGCGCGGCTCGAGCAGGTCTTCGCGCTGTGTGAACTCAAGCCGGCCGGCAAGACCTGCCCCGCCATCAAGGGCATCTTGGAGGAGGGCCAGGAGGACATGAAGGAGGCCAAGGACCCCGATGTTCTCGATGCCGGCATGATCGCCGACGCGCAAGCCGTCGAGCATTACGAGATTGCGCGCTACGGCACGATGATTGCCTGGGCCAAGCAACTCGGCATGCACGACGCGGCGAATCTGCTGCAGCAGACGCTTGACCAGGAATATGGCGCCGACCGGCTTCTCACCAAGCTTGCCGAGGGTCAGCTCAATCGCCAAGCTGCCTAGCGGCACGGGCTATCCAGAATAAAAGAGCGCGGGCCGCCGCCCGCGCTCTTTTTGTGCCTTGCAGCAAAACGCGGCGCCACCTAGGGTGCGCCCGTTTTCGACTGCCATTTCATATCTTCCAGGAGACTTTCATGGGACTGGTCGCCCGCACGCTCGAACGGGTCAAGCCTTCGCCGACCATGGCCATCACTACCAAGGCGCGCGAGCTCAAGGCGGCTGGTTTTGACGTCATCGGCCTTGGCGCCGGCGAGCCCGATTTCGACACGCCCGATAATATCAAGCGGGCGGCGATCGAAGCGATCGAGCGCGGCGAAACGAAATACACTGCCGTCGACGGCATTCCCGAGTTGAAGCGGGCCGTCGTCGAGAAATTCAAGCACGAGAACGGCTTGGTTTATAAACCCTCCGAGATTACCGTCGGGTCGGGCGGCAAGCAGGTGCTCTATAATGCGCTGCTTGCCACGCTCGATCCTGGCGACGAAGTGATTGTCCCGTCGCCCTATTGGGTGAGCTATCCCGACATCGTGCTTTTGGCCGGCGCCGAGCCGGTCGTTGTCGACACCAAGCTCGAGGACGGCTTCAAGCTGAAGCCGGAGGCCTTGGCGCGCGCCATCACGCCCAAGACCAAATGGTTCATCTTCAACTCGCCGTCGAATCCGACCGGCGCCGCCTACACCGAAGCCGAGATCAAGGCGCTCACCGACGTGCTGGTGAAGCACGACAGGGTGTGGGTGCTCTCGGACGACATCTACGAGCATCTCGTCTATGACGGGTTCAAGTTCACCACGCCCGCCGCCATCGAACCGAAGCTCAAGGATCGCACGCTCACGCTCAACGGCGTATCCAAGGCTTATTCCATGACCGGCTGGCGCATCGGCTATGGCGGAGGACCGGAGCCGCTGATCAAGGCGATCGCCACCTTGCAGTCGCAGTCCACCTCGAACCCGTGCTCGATCAGCCAATGGGCCGCGGTCGAGGCGCTCGAGGGTCCGCAGGACTTCCTCAAGGATTGGGTCAAGTCTTTCCAGGAACGGCGCGATCTGGTGGTCGCCATGCTCAACCAGGCCAAGGGCATTTCCTGCCCGAAGCCGGACGGCGCTTTCTATGTCTACCCGTCTTGCGCTGGGACGATCGGGAAGACCAGCCGCGGCGGCAAGACGCTTGGCAACGACGAGGACTTCGCCACGGCGCTGCTGGAGGAGGAGGGGGTTGCCGTCGTGCACGGCGCGGCATTTGGGCTTTCGCCCTTCTTCCGTATTTCCTATGCGACTGGCATCAAGGCGCTGGAAGAGGCCTGCCGGCGCATCCAGCGCTTCTGCGGCAACCTCAGCTGAGCGAGGAGAACGACATGGCCGACATGAAGTTCAGCACCGGGAACCAGATCAAAGGCAAGATTATGGAGATCCGCAAAGGCGCGGTGACCGCCATCGTCTATGTCGCAATTCCCGGCGACACGATGCTCGAAGCCAGCGTCACCATCGCCTCGCTGGAGACCTTGAAGCTCTATGAGGGCAAAGAGGTCGTGCTGATGATTAACCCCGGCGATATCATCATCGGCTGCGAGTAGGACGGGACTACGCCGTCAAAGTCTGCTGATTGTGGGCTACGCCCTTCTCGGCCAGCAGCACCTGCAACTCGCCCGCCTGGAACATCTCGCGCACGATATCGCAGCCGCCGATGAACTCGCCCTTGACGTAGAGTTGCGGAATGGTCGGCCAGTTCGAATAGGCCTTGATGCCATCGCGCACGCTCATGTCTTCGAGCACGTTGACGTCTTTGAAATCGACGCCGAGATGGGCGAGGATCTGGGCGACCTGCATGGAGAAGCCGCATTGCGGCATGGCCTTGGTGCCCTTCATGAACAGCACCACGTCATTTCCGGCAATCTGCTTGCTGATCCAATCCTGGACGTCCTGAGCGCTCATCGTTCGATCCTTTCCTGCGACTAAGCCGTAGCTATGGCGTCGCGGTCTTCAGCGCAAGGGCGTGCAGCGTGCCGCCCATTTTCCCTTTCAGCGCGTCATAGACCATCTGATGCTGCTGCACCCGCGTCTTGCCGCGGAACGCTTCCGATATCACGGTGGCGGAATAGTGGTCACCGTCGCCCGCAAGGTCCTCGATGCGAACTTCCGCGTCGGGAAAGCGCTCCTTGATCATCCGGGCAATATCGTCCGCGGCCATAGCCATTCGCGTCACTCCTGCTCGGGCGCGATCTTAGCCATGCGCCATAAATCGCGGCAACCAGTCCTCATGCGCTTGCTTAAGCGCCGCCAAGGACAGCGATGGCTCGCCTTCGAGCTTGATGGCGTCGCCGGTCACCTTGCCGAGCAGCCTGAGCGGGACCTTGGCCACCGCCGCAGCCTTATGAATCGCATCGGCTTGGTCGGGCGAGGTCGACACCACGTAGCGCCCCTGATCCTCGCCGAACCAGAGCGCATGCGCAGGCAGAGGGCTCGGCAACGCGTCGAGCGTGACGCCGATGCCGCCGGCGAGCGCCATCTCGGCAATCGCCACCAGCAGGCCGCCGTCCGAGACGTCATGCACCGCCGACAGCGCACCGCTGCGGATGAAGCCTCTGACCAGATTGCCGGAGCGGCGCTCGGCGTCGAGATCGACCGGCGGCGGCGCCCCGCGCGTCTCACCCGACATGATTTGCAGATAAAGCGACTGGCCGAGATGGCCGGCTTCCTCCCCGAGCAGCATCAGCACGTCGCCCTCGCGTTTCAGCGCGATGGTCGCCGTCAGGGCGATGTCTGGAATGAGGCCGACCCCGCCGATCGCCGGCGTGGGCGGGATGGCGACCCCGTTGGTCTCGTTGTAGAGCGAGACATTGCCCGACACGACGGGGAAGGACAGCGCCGTGCAGGCTTCGGCCATGCCTTCCACCGCGCCGGCGAATTCGCCCATGATCTCGGGCCGCTCGGGATTGCCGAAATTCATGCAGTCGGTGATGGCCAGTGGATCGGCGCCGACCGCGGTCAGGTTGCGCCAGCATTCCGCCACCGCCTGCTTGGCGCCTTCGCGAGCATCGGCGGCGCAGTAGCGAGGCGTCACATCGCAGGAGATGGCCAGGCCCTTTTGCGTGCCGTGCACGCGCACCACCGCGGCGTCGCCGCCCGGGCGCTGTATCGTATCGGCCATCACCATGTGGTCGTATTGCTCCCAGATCCAGCGCCGCGAGCAAAGGTGAGGGGAGCCCATCAGACATTCGAGCGCGCCAAGGATGCTGCTCGGGGCCGCCACGTCCTCCGGCGCAATGGCCGGCTGCGATTCCTTCTCGGCGATCGGACGCTCATAGACCGGTGCGGCATGCGCCAGCGCTGCGAGTGGAATGTCGGCCTCGACGATGCCGCGATGCCGTACCACCAGATGCCCGGTATCGGTGGTATAGCCGATTACCGAGAAGTCGAGCTCCCATTTCTCGAACACGCGCTCGGCGATCTTCTCCGAGCCCGGCTTCAGGATCATCAACATGCGCTCTTGGCTTTCGGAGAGCATCATTTCATAGGCGGTCATACCTTCCTCGCGGGTCGGCACCCGGTCGAGCTCGAGCTCGATGCCGACGCCGCCCTTGTCGGCCATCTCCACCGAGGAGGAGGTGAGGCCCGCCGCGCCCATGTCCTGGATGGCGACGATGGCGTCTTCCTCCATCAATTCGAGGCACGCTTCGAGCAGAAGCTTCTCGGTGAAGGGGTCGCCCACCTGCACGGTTGGGCGCTTCTCTTCAGACGCCTCGTCGAACTCGGCCGACGCCATGGTGGCACCGTGGATGCCGTCGCGCCCGGTCTTGGAGCCGACGTAGACCACCGGCAGGCCGACGCCCCTGGCGGCGGAATAGAAGATGCGGTCGGCCCTGGCGAGGCCGATGCACATGGCGTTGACCAGGATGTTGCCGTTATAGGCCGCATCGAAGTTGGTCTCGCCGCCTACGGTGGGCACGCCCGTGCAGTTGCC
>DATICH010000083.1:0-13547 GCA_035456885.1 Methyloceanibacter sp. | reverse complement strand
CCGACCTCGCCGGCGAGCCGGAAGAGTCGCGTGGCGTAATCGAGCCGCCGCTTGAGGAAGCCGAGGCGCCAGCCGAAACCGTCATGTCGCGGCCGCCGGCGGAAGTCGTCCAGCTCGACCGCTTCCGCAAGAAATAGCCGCGGCTTGCGCGCCGTTTAGGCGATCCTTGCCCAAGATTTCGGCATTCATGCCACGCCGCCCGGGACGTTGACCTGGGCGTCCGTGTGCAATTGGACATGGCATAGTTTCTGCCTAAAGTTGCCCACCACGGTCTTGCGGTTCGAGATTTGGGGGTGGCGGTGAACGATCTGGGTGGCGCGCGGAGTCTGCACATGCCGGAGGCGCCGCTCGCGCCCGTGCAGGACTATCTGGCGGAGCTTCATGCCCGCGTGTCGGAGATCACCGGCGGCACGCCGGCCGACTATATCCCCGAGCTCGGCAAGATCGACCCGTCGCTGTTCGGCATCGCCATCGCCACGATCGACGGCGAGGTCTATGCGATCGGCGACGCCGACTACGCCTTCACCATCCAATCCGTGTCGAAGCCCTTTATGTACGGCTACGCGCTCCAGCATTACGGCCGCGCCGCCGTGCTGAAACATGTCGGCGTGGCGCCGACCGGCGAGGCCTTCAACTCCATCGTGCTCGACGAGGTGGCCAACCGGCCGTTCAACCCGATGGTCAATGCCGGCGCCATCGCGGTCGCCGAGCTGATGGGCGGCGAGAGCCAGAAAGAGCGCGTGGCCAATATGCTGGCGCTGTTTTCCCGCCTGGCCGGCCGGAAGCTCGAGATCGACCAGGCCGTGTTCCAGTCGGAGCTCGCCACCGGCCACCGCAATCGCGCCATCGCCTATATGATGCTCAATACCGGCATGATCCAGCGCGATCCGAACGAGGTGCTCGATCTCTACTTCCGTCAATGCTCGGTGCAGGTGACTTGCCGCGACCTGGCGATCATGGCCGCGACGCTTGCCAATGACGGCGCCAACCCGCTCACCGGCGAGGCCGTGTACGAAGCGCAATATGTGCGCGACGTGCTGTCGGTGATGAATTCCTGCGGCATGTACGACTATGCCGGGGAATGGGCTTATGAGGTCGGCATGCCGGCCAAGAGCGGCGTGTCGGGCTGCATCATCGCCGTGATCCCCGGCCAGATCGGCATCTGCGTGTTTTCGCCGCCGATCGATGCGCAAGGCAACAGCGTGCGCGGCACGCGCGTCTGCCTGGAAATATCCGACGAGTTCCAGCTGCACGCCTTCAACAATCGCACCAATGTGCGGAGCGTGATCCGGCGCGATTACCGCGCCGATCTGGTGCGCTCTAACCGCCTGCGCACACCGGAAGAGCGCGCGATCTTGGCCGAGAAGGGCGGCCAAATCGCCGTGCTCGAAGCGCAAGGCGCGCTGTTCTTCGGCTCGACCGAGCAGTTGATGCGGCGCGTGACGCAGCTCGCGGCGGAGACGCGCTACGTGATCGTCGATTTCAAGCGGGTGCATCTCGCCGATGCGTCGGCGCGCACGCTGATCTTGCGGGCGGCGCGCGCCATGGCCGGAGGCGGAACCGAGCTGCTATTCGCTTCGACGGCCGAGGACGGTCCGCTTGCCGCCCTGGTTCACGATTTCGCCGAAGCCGAGAACAAATCCTTGGTGCGCATCTTCCGCGACGCCGACGCGGCGCTCGAATGGTGCGAAAACGAGCTGCTGGCAGCCGGCAAGCAGCCCTGGCAGGGAACCAAGTTCGCGCTCTCCGAGATCAATTTGTTCAAGGGGCTCGCCGCCGAGGAGTGCCGCCTGCTGGAGGCCATCGTCCAGCCCCTGGTGTTCGACAAGGGCGCCACCATCATTCGCGAGGGCGACGACGCCAATCTGTTCTTCGTGCTGGCGCGCGGCACGGTTAGCGTTCAGATCAAGGTTCCGGGTCAGGGCGAGCGCAAGAAGCGGGTGGCCTCGATCGGACCTGGCCTCTCCTTCGGCGAGATGGCGCTGCTGGACGGCGGCAAGCGTTCCGCCGACATCGTCGCCGACGAGCGGGTGATCTGCTACGGACTGAGGGTGGAGCAGCTGCACGAGCTGGCGGCGGAACACCCCAATATCATGATCACCATTCTCGGCAATCTGACGCGCGAATTCTCCGAGCGGCTGCGCCACGCCAACGAGGAGATCGGCGTGCTCGAATAGCCCTAAGCCTCGACAGCGGCGCGTTGCGGCTTGGAGCGCGATTCCTTCGACGGCTCAAGCGGCACGTTCATCTCGACATAGAGTCCGGTCGGCCGGAACTCGATCTTGGTTTCGCCGCCAAGATTGTGGCGGATACCCTTGTCGATGAGCTGCATGCCGAAGCCGCCGTCGCTACGCTTCGCGGGCACCGGCTGCATGCTGGCGGCGCGCTCCTCCCAGGTCAAAAGCAGCCGATTGCCGCGCGCGGTCTTCCAGTTCACGCCAAGCTTGCCCGTATTCGACGACAAGGCGCCATATTTCACCGCGTTGGTGGCTAGCTCGTGCAGGGTCATGGCGATGATCGAGGTGCATTGCGGCGGCAGCAGCACGTCGGGACCTTTGATCACGATGTTCGGGCCGCCTTCCCGGCGGTAAGGATCGAGCTCGCGCTCGACCATGGCCTTGAGGCTCGCGCCGGACCATTGCGATTCGAGCAGAAGGTCGTGCGCGCGATGCAGCGCCTGAAGCCGCTCGGCGAGCGTCTGGGCCATGGCCTGTGCCGGGCGCGAGGTCGCCTGGCGGAGGCTCGCCTGCACCAGCGATTGCACGATGGCCAGCGCGTTCTTGACGCGATGATTGAGCTCGCCCACCAGCATCGATTGGCGCTGGGCGGTGCGCCGCCGCTCGGTGACATCACGGAAAATGAGCACGGCACCGGCCAGCGAACCGTCATAGCCGATGATGGGAGCGCCGCAATGCTCGACCGGCAGCTCTCGCTTGTCGCGGGTGATCAGCAGCGCGCCGGATTCGAAGCGGGTGAGCGCACGCTCGCGCAGCGCCTTCAGCGCCGGGTCGTCGACCGGCTTGCGCGTATTCTCGTTGATGACGCGAAACACCTCCCAGATCGGCCGGCCCCGGGCTTCCGGTCCGTTCCAGCCGGTCATGCCCTCGGCGATCTTGTTGAGCAGCAGCACACTGCCGTTCGGGTCGGTGGCGATCACGCCGTCGCCGATCGAGGCAAGCGTCGTGCTCAGCCATTCGCGTTGGCCGCGCAGCTCCATCAGCGCCGCGTTGCGGTCGCGGTCGGCGCGCCGGACCGCGCCGATTGTGGTCCAAGCGAACAATGCCAAGACGATAATGCTGGCCACGGCAAAGATGGCGAGCGTGGCGGCGCTGTCATAATAGGTCGCCTCTTCGGCTTGATGGGCGAACCAGCCGATCACCAACGGCAGCACCAAAATTCCCGGCAGGAGCCTGCGCAGCATTTCGCCGGCAGGAGACTGCTCGACGATGGCGGCGGCGACGCCGTATTCGGGCGACGCCGCCAAGAGCCCGATCGCCAGCAGAAAGCCGCAGACCGCGCCGGTGATCGACATCTCGGTGAACGGGAACGGGTAGTAATAGGTGGCGACGCCATAGGCGTAGCCGGCCAGCACGATCAGCACCTGAGCAACCATGATAAGCGCCAGGAACTGGCTAAAGACAGAGGAGATGCCGCCTTGCTTGGCGTAGAGCAGCGCCAAGCCGAACAGGATCAGGAGACCCGTGATGCCGGGCGCCACATGCAGCTTTGCGGCCTGTCCGGCCTCCGCCGCCATGTTGCCCTCGCGGATCAGGACCTGGTCGAGGCCGAGATTGAAGCCGAACAAAGCCTGGCTGAGGATGGCGAGCCCAAGCACGACCAGGGCAAAACCGATGACTCGCGCCAGCGGGCGGATCGCCCTGAACGTAAAGCAGAACAGGCCCACCGAAGCCGCGACGAAGCCCATGGCCGTGGCCGGCGTCATGCTGGCGAGATCGGGCGCTTGCTCGGCCAAATCCGGCACGCTGAGCCGCCATGCGAGCAGAATGAAGGTGCTGACCGCCGCCACCACAAAGGCGATCAAGCGCGCCACGAGCAGCGATATACGCTCCGCGCGCGGCGCAGGCAGCGCCATCCTCACTGACACTTCAGCCGCCACTCGCCTTCCTCACCCAAGTTCACGGAAAAAAATAACGCCGGAAGCTTTGGGCGCTCCTCGGCAGAAGGCCGCAACGCATGCGAACGAGCGCGTTCTCCCACCCTGTGAGCGTGTTATAGCGTAGCCCCCGTAGAGCCGGTAGGGCATTCGGCGCCGGCGGGACGCAAAGTCCCGGTCGCCAAGTGCCGTCGACAGGAGAAACTAGCATGCCTCAAGACAGAGGTGATGGAGGCGGTTCCCCAACCTCCGCGCGCATCGAGACTGATTCCCTTGGCGAAATCGAGGTCGCGCACGACCGCTATTGGGGCGCTCAGACCGAACGTTCGCGCCGGAATTTCAGAATCGGCGAGGAGTCCATGCCGAAGCCGATGGTCCGCGCCATCGCCATGGTCAAGAAGGCAGCCGCGTTGACCAACCGCGAAATCGGCTTGCTCGAAGAGAGCCTGGCCACGGCGATCGCGACAGCGGCTGACGAAATTGTCGACGGCAAGCTGGATCCGCATTTTCCCCTGGTCGTCTGGCAAACCGGCTCGGGAACCCAGAGCAACATGAACGTCAATGAAGTCATCGCCAACCGCGCCAGCGAATTGCTCGGCGGGGTTTTGGGTTCAAAACGTCCGGTTCACCCCAATGATCACGTCAATCTCGGTCAATCCTCCAACGATGTCTTTCCCACGGCTATGCATGTTGCCGCGGCTTGTGAAATCGCCTACCGGCTCAACCCGGCGCTCGCCCGGCTATACCAAGCGCTAAAGGACAAAGCTGAGGCGTTTCAGGACATTCTCAAGATTGGCCGCACCCATCTGCAAGATGCCACTCCCCTGACTTTAGGGCAGGAATTCGGCGGCTATGCGGCGCAGGTCAAACATGGCATCGAGCGCATCAAGCTCACCCTCCCCGGCCTCTACGCGCTGGCCCAAGGCGGGACCGCGGTCGGCACCGGGCTGAACACCAGCCCGCTCTTCGCCGAGGCATTCGCTGCCAAGATCGCCGAGATGACAAAGCTGCCCTTTGTCAGCGCCGAAAACAAATTCGAGGCGCTCGCCGCCCATGACGCGATGGTGTTCGCCCATGGCGCGCTAAACACGGTGGCGGTGTCCCTGTTCAAGATCGCCAGCGACATCAGGCTGCTCGGCTCCGGCCCCCGCTCCGGTTTCGGCGAGCTGCTGCTGCCGGAGAACGAGCCCGGCTCCTCGATCATGCCGGGCAAGGTCAACCCCACGCAATGCGAGGCCGTGACCATGGTCGCAGCCAAAGTGATGGGCAACAACACCACGATCACCTTCGCCGGCAGCCAAGGCCATCTCGAGCTCAATGTGTTCAAGCCGGTGATCGCCTACACCATGCTGCAATCGATCAGGCTGATCGCCGACGTCGCCGACAGCTTCCGTGAGAAGTGCATCGTCGGCATCCAGCCAGACCGGGAATGCATCAAGAAACATCTGGCGAATTCGCTGATGCTGGTGACGGCGCTGGCGCCGCATATCGGCTACGACAAGGCGAGCGAGATCGCCAAGGCGGCGCATAAGCGGGGCACCACGCTGCGCGAGGAGGCGTTGAGACTCGGGCATGTGACCGAGGAGCAATTCGAGCGCTGGGTCAGGCCGGAAGACATGATCGGCCCGAAGCGATAGCGCGGGCCGCTATCGACGATGACCCGGCCGAAGAACAAGCGCTCGCTCACCATCGCGCGGCACCGTACCTCGGTTTCGCTCGAGGACGAGTTCTGGGAGGCGCTCGGCGCCTTCGCCCGCGCCGACCGCAAGTCCGTGGCGGAACTGGTCGGCGAGATCGACCAAAGCCGCGGCGGAAGGCCGGGGCGGGAGCTCGGCCTGTCGGCGGCGATCAGACTCTATGTGCTGGAGCGAACCAAGCGGGAAAGCCGCTAGAAGTTTCCGCCGAAAATACTGATGCCCTTCTTCCAGTCATCCGGGGCTTCCCGCCGCTTCGCGGTCGGCTTGCGCCGCTTGGTGGGCCGGGGCGCCGGCGCCGCCTCGACTGTCGGCTCCGCCGGCACGGCTTCCGGACTCGCCGCCGGCTCGGGTGATGCGCCAGGGGCTGCCTCGGTCGCCGGAGCGGTCTCGGCGGGCTCTGTCGGGGCGGTGGCCGCGGACCGTTCAGCCTCTTCCACCGCTGCCTTCTCCTTTGCCAAGGCGGCTTCCTTCTCTTTCGCCAAGGCGGCTTCCTTCGCGGCAGCTTCCTTGGCCGCAGCTGCCTTGGCGGCTTCCTCCCGCGCCTCTTCTTCCTCGATCATCTGCATGGCGGACGGCATGACCTTGGCCGTCATCGCTGGTTGCGGCTCGACGGGTGGCTCGGCCTCGGCCGTCAACGGTTCCTCGACCGATTCTTCCTCGGCAGCGAGAGATTCGATCAACGGCCCAATCGCGTCGCGCGGAACGGCGGAAGTCTGCTCGTCCTCGGCTTCGGGCTCGGGCTGGCTGCGGCCGGTTACGTCGAGGGTCTCCAACCGCTCGACGTCCTCCTGCATGCGCCGCAGGGTGAGATAGGCCTCGACGGCATCGGTATCGACGGAGGGCGAGATCTCGCTCGCCCGGTTTAGAGCGCCGGTGAAGACCAGGTTGACCGGCGGCAAGTCCCGATCCCGACCGGCGAGGCTCACCGTCCATTCGCTGTCGAGCTTCAGACTGGCCAGCTCGAGATAGGCGTTCACCTTGGTCTCGGCGCCCTGCCCGGCGAGGACCGCGGGGGTCAACCGCAACGTGCCGTTCTTCACCTCGAAGGGGAAGGTCACGGGCGCGAATTTGTAACTGCCCTTGGTGATCGTCTCGCGCACAGCCTGCGCTTCGGCGGCGATCTCCTCCTTGTCGGCCTTGATTGTCTTGTTGGCGGCCGTCGCCACCACGCGGCGGAGCGGCACCGGAGAAAGAGACTGAAGGGCGCCGGCGCCGAGCGCCAAGCTCCCCTCGCCACTCAGGCCCGCGACCAGGCCCGGAGGGCTCAAGCCCTCGCCTTGGAGGCTAAGCGCCAGATCGAACGGGCCCTTGGCAAGTCCGGCGCCGGTGACACTCTTGGCCAGCTGTTCGAGCCTGCCGCCCTTCACCTCGGCCTGGGCGGAAAGTTCCGCCCCATTGCCGCGCGGCGACAAGGCGCCGGAGGCCGCGAGGTCTCCGCCGAACAGACGGCCCTTGAGCTCGGTCACCGAGAGACCGTCCTTGCCGATCGAGGCCGTGAGGGTGGCGTCATCGACTTTCACCGCGGAACCGAGCGAGAGCGTGCCTGCCTGCAGCTTGATTTCGCCCTCGGCCGTCTCGATCGGTCCGAGCGCGAAACCGCGCGATGGCCAGAGTTCGGAGGCATCGGGGCCGATGGCGCCGAGCATCTCCTCGGTCGATGGCGTGCGCTGCCATGCCACGAGCATGCCAAGCAGAGACGGCAGCGAGACGCTGCCCGCATCTGCCGACAGCGCGAAGCGCGGTTTGGCGCCGCTGAAATCGAACCCAACCCTGCCTTCCACCGCCTCGCCGTCGATCGAGCCGCTGATGCCGGTGAGATCGAGGCTTCCGCCCTGCTTGGCGATGTCGAAGCGAAGCTGCAGCGGCACGCCGGCGGCGCTCGGCGGCACTTCCACACCGGTCAACATCAGCGCCAGAGCGGCATCCTGGCTCACCACGGCACCCCTGCCGGTGAAGGCGAAGCCGCTCTCTTGCAGCGCCCCCTCGCCGCTGAAGGCGACGTCGATCGCTTCGGTTTCAAGCCCAGCCTTGCCCTTGACCTTGGTGTCCGGCACGCCGGCGAGCCTCACCACGAGCTTGCCCCGGCTGCGTCCGGTGGCAGCAAGCCGCTCCGCCGGAATCTGCGGGAACAGAAGCACAAGCATGGCATGCGGGCGCTCACCGGTGACGCTGCCGTCGATATCGATCTCCGCGCTCGCCGGTTTGGCTGGGTCGCCAAGCGCGCTGGCGACGAGAGCGACGTCGGATCCGCCGGCATTGCCTTTGAGCTCGATGGCGGCTTTGGTCGCCTCGCCCTGGCGCGAGGCGTCGAGGCTCACCTGTACGTCGAGCGGCGCGAGGGCCGAGAGATGTTTCGATGCACTCACCTTCTCGGGGAATCCGAACAGCTCGGCGGCGATGCGCAGACTGTCAGGCGTAGTGGCCTGCAAAGCGAACTCCGCCCGGCCGGACGGGGCCTCGCTCAACCGCTCAATGCGGCCGTTGCCGTCCAGCTTGAGTGCGCCGTCTGCGGCGAAATCGAGCCGTCCGATGTCGAGCGTGTCGCCTTGCAGCGCGAAACTGGCGTCCAAGCTGCCCGGAGGGATATTGGGAAGCAGAAGCTCGCCGACGCGAAGCGTCACGCGCATGTCGTCGCCGCGAAGCTCCGTTAGGAAATTCTGTTCCGCAGGCGCCGCCTTGGCGCCCCCCAAGGACGGCAGCCATGCTCGCCAGAGCGGCCCTTCGCCGAGCACCTCGCGCAGATCGAGCCGGTCGCTGTCCAAGTTGAGCTCGATCAGGCGCCGCTCGCCGCCCTGCAAGCGCAGGGCCCCACCGAACCGGGTGCCGCTGACCTCGCCCGAAGCGTCGGCCAAGGTGAGCGCGCCGTCGCCGATCATGGCATTGGCGGTGAAGCTGAAATCGCCCGGCGAAGCTTGACCGGACATGTCGCGGTCGCCTACCGCCCAGCGGGTGAGCGGCCGCAAGGCGGCGCCCTCGAATTTGAGCGGCCCGGCGAACACCGGCCCGAACTCGCCGCGGCTCAATCGCCCTGACGCCTCGATGCGATTATCGCCGGGGAGCACCGCCTCGAGGCGTTCGATGGTCAGCACATCGCTTTGCTTGGCAAGCGCAAGCTCTACCGCGGTGAGAAGGTCGCCGCCGAGGCCAGCCTGCTCGACGACGATGGCGAGCTTCCCCTCGGCCAAATTGGTGGCGCCGTCGAGAAGGTCTTCGGCCAGCATGTAGAGGACGTCGGCGGGCGACGGACGTTGCTCGGCGGCGGGCGCCGCGAACAATGCATCGAGATCGATGAAGCCCGCCGCGAGTTCGCCGGTTGCCTCGACCTGCTCGCCGAACTCAAGCACAAGCTTGCCTTTGAAGATTTGCGGATGACCCTTGGCGTTGACCGTGAGGTCGAAGGCGGGAAGCTCGGCCCGCTCGGGGGTCGCCTTAAGCGGACCTTTCAACTCGAACGACGATGTCTTGTCGCGCCGCGCGACCTCAGCGGGCTCGGTCGCGTCGGCATCGCCCTGCTCGGCAACGTCCACGCCGGACCGCAGCTTGGTGGCGCGCACGGCGATGGTGCCGTCATAGACCGGATGGGCGCCGAGCCCGGTCACCCCGCCGTCAAGCACATAGGTGGTATCGCGGTCGAGATCGCGCAGCGCGGATTTGATGCGGAACAAGCCATCCTGGTCGGGAGCGCTGGTGGCAAATCTCAGTTCTTGCTCGCGCCCGTCGACCGAATAGTTGGCGGAGACCTTGTAGGGACCGGACAGCGACTGGGCGCTGGCATTCCCCTCGACCCCTTCGACCACGAACTGCGTTACGCCCCGTTTGGTGACTTCGATCCTGCCGCCCGAGACACTGACCTCGTCGAGCATCACGTCCTTGGGCGCGAAAGGCAGCCCCACGCCGCGGCGGCCGACATCGCTCCAATTGCCGGTGCCGTCGGGTTTGACGTCGAGACGTAGCACCGGATCGACGATGGCGATCTTGCGCGCTTCGATGGTGCCTGAGAGCAGCGCGCCGATATTCAGCCAGGCCTCGAGCGAACGCGCCTCGAGGAATGGCTGGTCGAGGCGCCCTTTCTGATCGGCGACCTTGATATCGTCGAATCGCAGCTCGGGCGCCGGCAGCAGGACAAGGTGGACCTCGCCGTCGACCTTCACCTCACGGCCGAGAAGATTCTTGGCTTGCGTCTCGAAGACCGAACGATAGTCGTTCCAGTCGATGAAGAGCGGCGCGGCAAAAAGCGCGCTCAGCACCAGAATCAGCAATGCCGCCAAAGTTAGTAGAAATGAATTCACCGCCGTCCAGACCCTAGGCTCAAGGCGCGTCCCGACGCAGCTTAGTGCCGAGGACCCCGGGCCCCCCGTAACGTGCGCCTATGGTAACGCAAAAATCTTGCCAGGATTGAGGATATTCAACGGATCGAGCGCCTTTTTTATGGCAATCATTGCCTGAACTCCTGGCCCGTGCTCGGCGGCAAGGTAGTTGATCTTGCCCTGGCCGATGCCATGCTCGCCGGTGCAGGTCCCCCCGCAGACGAGCGCCCGCTCGACCAACCGGTCGAGGAAAGCCTGTACCCGCTGCCGCTCCCCGGGATCGCCGGGATCGATCAACGGCATCACATGGAAATTGCCGTCGCCGACGTGACCCACGATCGGGGCGAGCAGGCCGAGCCGGTCGATATCCGCGCGGGTCTCGGTAACGCAAGCGGCCAGCGTCGAGATCGGCACGCAGACATCGGTCGAGATCACGTCGGCGCCGGGCCGCAAGCCGCGCGCGGCCCAATAGGCATCGTGCCGCGCCTGCCACAACTTGGTGCGATCCTCTGGGCGTTCGGCCCAGCGGTAGTCGCCACCTCCCTCCGCCCGCGCGATTTCGGCGAAGGCGTCGACCTGTTCACGCGCCGCGGCTTGCGAGCCGTGGAATTCGAGGAAGAGATGCGGCGTCTCGGGCAGATCCAGCCGCGAATAGGCATTGCAGGCGCGGATCTGCACCTCGTCGAGTAGTTCGATGCGGGCGAGCGGCAGCCCGATCTGCAGCGCGGCGATGGTGGCGTTGCAAGCGCCTTCGATCGAGGCGAAGGGACAGACCGCCGACAGGATGGTCTCGGGGATGCCGTAGAGTTTCAAGGTGAGACGGGTGATGATTCCGAGCGTGCCTTCCGAGCCGACCATGAGGCGGGTGAGATCGTAGCCGGCGGAGGATTTCCGCGCCCTGCCCCCGGTCTGAATGATGCTGCCGTCGGCCAACACCGCATTCAGGCCGAGCACCGCGTCGCGCATGGTGCCGTAGCGCACCGCATTGGTGCCGGAGGCGCGCGTCGCCGCCATGCCGCCGAGACTCGCATCGGCTCCTGGGTCGACAGGAAAGAATAGTCCCGAGCCGCGCAGATGATCGTTGAGCGCCTTGCGGGTGACGCCGGGCTCGATCACACAATCGAGGTCGGCCTCGTGCACGGCAAGGATGCGGTTCATGCGCGAGAGATCGAGCGAGATGCCGCCGAACGGAGCGTTGACATGACCTTCGAGCGAAGTGCCGGTGCCGAATGGGATCACCGGCACGCGCGCTTCGGCGCAAAGCCGCACTGCCTCGGCGACCTCCTCTTCCGTTTCCGCGAACAGCACGGCATCGGGCGGCTGGCGCTTGAGCCAGGTGAGCGTGTTGGCGTGCTGCTCGCGCAGCGCCAGGCTCGACGAAAGACGATCGCCGAAGCGCGCGGCGAGGCGGCTGATGAGGACCTGTTTGCCCTCGCTCGTCGCGCGCGGCGGCGCCTCTGCCGTGACCGATGTCATGGAGTCATTCTAGGTGCTTCGCCCGGAATTGTTCAGGCTTTTCGGCTGGTCGAGGTCAAGCGCCGACCACGAAAATGACGGCCACGAAGTGGCAGCTTGCCGCCGAGAGCACGAAACCGTGCCAGATCGCATTCTGGTACGGGAGCCGTTCCCAGAGATGGAACACGACGCCGACGGTGTAGAGCACGCCGCCAAGCATGAGCAGGGTCAGCGCCTTGCCCGGCAGCGCCGTCATCAGCGGCTCCCAGGCGGCGATCACCGCCCAGCCCTGCACCAGATAGAGCGCGGTTGAGAGCCCGTCGAGCAAACGCGGGGCGACCAGTTTGATGGCGATGCCGATAGCCGCCATGGTCCACACCACCGCGAGCAGGCCGAGGCCCCATGGCGTGTTCATCTTGATAAGGATGAAGGGCGTGTAGGTGCCGGCGATCATCAGGAAAATGGCGGCGTGGTCGAACCGGCGCAGAATCTCCTTGAGCTGGGGACGGACCACAAAATTGTATCCGGCCGAGAAGGAAAAGGTCGCGACCAGAGCGAGCCCATAGATCGTGAGGCTCACCACCCATAGCGCGGTCTGTGATTGCACGCCAATCGTGAGCAGCGCCCCCAGCGCCACCAGACTGGCGGTGACGCCGGTGATGTGGATGCAGCCGTCGGCGATGCGCTCACGCAGCGTGTAGCTCGGAAAGGCGGCGATGCTGTCTCTGATCCGTTCCATGCCGGGAATGACGCAGTAACACGAGGAAAGGTTCAATCAGCCTACCACGCTATATGGCTAGCATGAGGCGTCGCCGCGTCCCAGGCGCGACGATCACGCCCGCGTCGGCGGACTCATTGCCGCAGCGCGGTAAAAAAACGCCAGGGCCGCGTCCGGGCCCTGGCGCCGATGCTGGAACGGGAACGGAGCTAGTTACCGCAAGCCGCCGAGCCGGTCGTGCAAACGAAGGGCACCACCACGCCGGTGAAGCAGGTGGTATAGAAGCGCGCGGTGACGATGTCGGGCTTGAGCTGGGCCTCGGGCGGCACGCCGTCCGGACGAACCGCCTTCCAGAACGGGTCGCCTTTCACCCTGCGCGCCGACAGCGAGACGTAGCTCCAGCGCTTCTTCCGCTTTAGCTCGGCCGCGCTTTGCAGCACGAGAGCCTGCGAGGCCTTAGCCGCTTCGGCCCTCGACCCGGCGCTATGGGTCGCCTTAATCAATTGGCATGCGGCCTCGGCGGGCTGATTGGCAAACAACATGAAGGCGGCCACACCAAGCAAAGCAATACTCACCCTCGAAAAATGAAGCATACCCCGTCTCCCAATCCGATTTGGAGTGTAGGTTCATTCAGACAATGCCATCGAGTGGCCACAACGGCAGTAGCAGAACTTTCCTGCGCTTTTTTGTCAGACTCGGGGCTTGGCGTCTAGCCCAAGCTGGCGTCAGCCGGTGCGGCCGAGTTGCTCATTCGCTCTTGCAGGGCGGCCCCTCCGGACATGCGCCCGGCCGGTGCCGATATTCCTTCGGCGCCTACGCGTTTTTGCCGGCCCCGATTCGCCTGCGGCGTCCGAAGCGCCGGCTTGCTCGTCTGTGTTCGCCTCAGAGTCGCTGGGTGCGGCATTCGCGCCGCCCGCCTCGGTGGCCAACGCTCCCTCCGGCTGAAGCGGCTCGGCGGCCAGGCTCGGTCCCGCGATGGCCGCGAGCATGCAAAAGACGGCGACGACATTCTTGTTATTTCGCTTCATGGCGACGAAGTCCCTTCGGCTTGGCCCGGACACATGGTCTTGGCGAAGGTCGCGAGGCTGGCAAAGCGAGGGTCCTGCTCGACGGCTTGGGCCACGGTCTCGAATCCCGCAAACGCCTCGGGCTGTTGGAAGTTCTTCCTGATGCGCTCTATATAGGTCTTGATCTCGGAGTATTGGTAGGCCTCGACGATATAGGCGCCAAAAAAATGGCCGATCAGCTGCGGGCTG
>DATICH010000082.1:0-2587 GCA_035456885.1 Methyloceanibacter sp. | reverse complement strand
GAGCCCATCTTTGGCACCGAAGAAATTCACGAAGGCGCCGAACTCCATAACCTTGACGACCTTGCCCTTGTAGATCTCTCCGACCTCGGGCTCGGAGGCGATCGACTTGATGCGGTTGATCGCCGCGCGGATCGACTCGGCGTTGGCCGAGGCGATCTTCACCGTGCCGTCGTCTGAGATGTCAATCTTGGCACCTGATTCCGCGACGATCTCGCGGATCACCGAGCCGCCCGAACCGATCACTTCGCGAATCTTGTCGACCGGGATATGAATGGTCTCGATGCGCGGCGCATACTCGCCAAGCTCGGGCCGGGCAGTGTTGATCGCCTTGTTCATCTCACTGAGAATATGCATGCGGCTGTCGCGGGCCTGGCTGAGCGCGACCTTCATGATCTCCTCGGTGATGCCGGTGATCTTGATGTCCATCTGCAGCGAGGTCACGCCTTCCGATGTGCCGGCGACCTTGAAGTCCATGTCGCCGAGATGGTCCTCGTCGCCCAGGATGTCCGACAGCACGGCGAAGTCATTGTCTTCCTTGATCAGCCCCATGGCGATCCCCGCCACCGGACGCTTGATCGGAATGCCGGCGTCCATCATCGCCAGCGATGAGCCGCACACCGTCGCCATCGAAGACGAACCGTTCGACTCGGTAATCTCCGAGACGATGCGGATCGTGTAGGGAAAGTTCTCGCGATCCGGGAGAGCCGGGCGGATAGCCCGCCAGGCGAGCTTGCCGTGGCCGATCTCGCGCCGGCCTGGAGACATCATGCGGCCCACTTCGCCCACCGAATAAGGCGGGAAATTGTAGTGCAGCATGAACGTCTCTTTGTAGGTGCCTTGCAGCGCGTCGACATACTGCTCATCCTCGCCGGTGCCGAGCGTGGCGACGGCTAACGCCTGCGTCTCGCCTCGGGTGAACAGCGCGCTGCCATGGGTGCGGGGCAGGATGCCGACTTCGCAAACGATCGGCCTGACCGTGACCAGGTCGCGGCCGTCGATGCGCTTCTTGGTCTTGAGGATGCTCGAGCGGACCACGTCCTTCTCGGCCTCCTTGAAGGCGCTGGAGACTTTGGCAGCCTGGCTGCCGTCGTCGTCCTCGGGCACCAGCGCCGCTACCACCTTGTCCTTGATGGCGGCGACCTTGTCGCGGCGCTCATGCTTGGCGGGGATGGTGTAGGCCTCGCGCAGCGCCGACTCTTCGAGCTCGCGCACGCGCTTGACCAGCTCTCCATCGTCCTTGGGTTTAAGTTCCCAAGGCTCCTTGGCGGCGCGCTCGGCCAGCTTGACGATGGCGTCGAGCACGGGCTGGAAGTGTTTCTGCCCGTACATCACCGCGCCAAGCATGATGTCCTCGGACAGTTCCTTGGCTTCCGATTCGACCATCAGCACCGCGTCGGCGGTGCCGGCCACCACCAGGTCGAGTGAGCTTTCCGGCATCTCGTCGATCATAGGGTTCAGAACATACTGACCGCCGATATAGCCGACCCGGGCGGCAGCGATCGGCCCGAGGAAGGGCACGCCGGATAGGGTCAGCGCCGCGGAGGCCGCGACCATCGCCACGATGTCGGGATCGTTCTCCATATCGTGCGACAGCACGGTGACGATGACTTGGGTCTCGTTCTTGAACCCCGGGGCGAACAGCGGCCGGATTGGCCGGTCAATCAAGCGAGAGGTGAGCGTCTCCTTCTCGGTGGGGCGGCCTTCGCGCTTGAAATAGCCGCCGGGGATCTTGCCCGCGGCAAAGGTCTTCTCTTGGTAGTTCACGGTCAGCGGAAAGAAGTCGATGCCGGACCGCTCTTCCTTGGCGGCAACAACGGTGGCAAG
Source organism: Methyloceanibacter sp. (assembly GCA_035456885.1). Classification (GTDB taxonomy): domain Bacteria; phylum Pseudomonadota; class Alphaproteobacteria; order Rhizobiales; family Methyloligellaceae; genus Methyloceanibacter. The sequence continues at coordinate 763 of DATICH010000082.1, read as the reverse complement.
CACGGAAGTCTCGCCATAAGTGGCGAGCACGGCGCCGTCCGCCTGCCGCGCGATGCGGCCGGTCTCAAGCGTGAGGGGGCGTTTCCCCCATTCGATTTCTACGGTGTGTTTATCGAACATGATGGTTTCCCAATGTAAAGGTGGGGCAGCGCCTCGCGCCCGGTGGCGCAAAGGCAGCGTCGTTCAAGACAAGCTCAAGCGCGGCCGCTGGATGGTCCGCCGCAGCCATGGCCGTCACCGGCGTATACCCAGCCGGTTGATCAGCTTCTGGTAACGGTCCTCGTCGGTCGCCTTGACGTAATCGAGTAGCCGGCGCCGCTGGCTCACCAATTTGAGCAGGCCGCGCCGCGAATGGTTGTCCTTGGTATGGGTCTTGAAGTGATCGGTAAGGTTGGTGATCCGCTCGGTCAGGATCGCGACCTGGACCTCAGGAGAGCCCGTATCGCCGGACTTTGTCGCGTAGTCCTTGATGAGCTCTTGCTTGCGCTCAGCGCTTATCGACATCGTATGCTTCCTTGCTGTTTGAGGGTTTGACAGGGCCGGGCCGGGATGTCGTCCAGCACGGTCGGCTCGTAGCGCGCGTTCTGACCGGAGACGGCCGCCCGCGCGAATGGCTGCAATATAGGGATAATCCGGCGCGAAGCTAGCTGAATTTCTGGCTTTTTAGCGCGGCAAATTGAAGATGCGCCGGGGCTTGAGTTCCCCTTTGTCGACTTCGCCAAGGGCAACCAACTGGCCGCGCGACGTGGCGTAGACGGTCCCC
>DATICH010000081.1:0-3694 GCA_035456885.1 Methyloceanibacter sp. | reverse complement strand
GGGCCGAGGCGCGACGCTTTTTCGGCCAGCCGCGGGGCTTGAGTTCAGCCCTAGTCAATCGCCTGTCCAAGTTGAGCCCACTTTCCGCCGCTGATGGAGAGGCCGCTTTTCTTAAGCGCTTCAACGAGCTACATGGATGATTCGGGCACCGGCGAGTCGCCCAGGAACGAAATTCTTGCGAACCATGACAACCCTGATTTTGCCAACAGAAAAGACTAGAGTGCCGCGCAACATGAGCCGGGAAACCATCTATGTGGCGCCGCTGAGCCTGGTCGAAACGACCGTCTCCGACGCGCAAATCAGCCACCTCGTCACTCTCATTAACGGGGAAACACCGATTGCAACCCCGCCTGGCATCGGCCCCGAGCGGCATCTCAGGCTGTCGATGAACGATATCTGCGAGCCGCAGCCGGGACTCGTGCTGCCTTGCCAATCGCATGTCTCAGACTTGATCGACTTCGCGCGAGATTGGGACCGGCAAGCGCCGCTGCTGATCCATTGCTGGGCGGGCATCAGCCGCTCAACCGCCGCCGCATTCATCTCGCTCTGCGCGCTGAACCCCGAGGGTACGGAGAGCGATCTTGCCTGGGTGCTGCGCCGCGCCTCGCCCACCGCCTATCCCAATCGCCTGCTCGTGGCGCTCGCCGACGAGATCTTGCGGCGCGACGGGCGCATGATCGTCGCCGTAGAGGAGATCGGCAGGGGTAAGGTCGCCGACGAGGCCGACGTATTCGCGTTGCCCGCTCTTCTCGCCGCTTAAGACGCCGCCATGGCCGAGGCAAGACGCAAGACTTCGCTACCGCCCGAGCCGCGCAATTCAGACCCGCAGATCGAGCTTGGGCTGAATGCCGCGATCGTCACGGTGCGCGACGGGCAGCCGCATGTCCTCGTGGTGCGGCAAGGCATAGCCGGAGCCGGCGGCTGGGATGCGCTGCCCTTCGGACCGTTCGCGCCGCGGGCTCACCGCACGCTCGAAATCGGCTTGCGCGAATGGGTGAAGCGGCAGACCGGACTAGAACTTGGCTATGTCGAACAGCTCTACACGTTCGGCGATCGCGGCCGGCACACTGAGACCGACGGGCCGCATATGCTCTCGGTCGGCTATCTCGCCCTGACGCGCGGCGCTGGCGAGGAGCTGCTGGGCTCGCATTTCTCGCCTTGGTACGCTTATTTCCCCTGGGAGGACTGGCGACTAGGCAAGCCTGACATTCTCACCAATGAGATCGAGCCGCGGCTGAAGGAATGGTCTGCGCGTCCGCCATCGCCCAACGAACCGGCTCGGGCGCTCCGTCGGCCGGAGCGACTGAGAATTTCCTTCGGCATCGCTGGGGGATGGGATGAGGAAAGGGTGCTGGAGCGCTACGAGCTGCTCTATGAAGCGGGCCTCGTGCCCGAGGCCAAGCGCGATGGTCGCTCGGCCGCAGCCCAATGGTCGAGCCTGCCGGAGCTGGGGCGTCCCATGGCATTCGACCATCGGCGAATTCTCGCCACCGCGCTCGGGCGCTTGCGCGGCAAGCTGAAATATCGGCCGGTGGTGTTCGAGTTGCTGCCGCCAGAGTTCACGCTCTACGACTTGCAGAAGACAGTCGAGGCGATCTCCGGCACGCTGCTGCACAAGCAGAATTTCCGGCGGCTGGTCGAGCACGGCGGCCTGGTCGAAGTGACCGGCAATGTGTCAACCGCGACCGGCGGGCGTCCTGCCCGGCTCTACCGGTTCCGCCGCGAGGTGGTGCTGGAGCGCCCAGCCCCAGGCCTCAGGGTCAAGGCTGGCCGTGGCGCCGTAGTTTAGGCGAACTCCTCGCTAAGCTCGAACGTTGAACCAAGACGTGCACTCGAAGCTGGAGGAAAGATGCGTTCGATCGGTATTGGATTCGGCAAGCTCGGCGCAATGGGCGTGCTCGCTGCCACGCTGCCGCTGCTATACGCGCTGCCAGGCATTGCCAAGGACCGCATGATCGAAACGAAGGAGACTTTGCTAAAGGTCGAAACGGTCGCCGACGGCCTCGACTTTCCCTGGGGACTCGCCTTTTTGCCCGACGGGCGCATGCTGGTGACCGAGCGGGCGGGACGGCTGCGCATCGTCGGCAAGGATGGTTCGGTCTCCGAACCGGTGCAGGGCGTGCCCGAAGTGGTGGCCGATGGACAAGGCGGCCTGCTCGACGTGGCGCTCGATCCGAAATTCGGGAAGAGCCAGCTCGTCTACCTCTCCTATGCGGAGCCGGGCGATGGCGGTGTCGGCACGGCGGTGGCACGCGGCAAGCTCGGCGAAGAGAAGCTTGAGAATGTTGAGGTCATCTTCCGGCAGAAGCCCAAGGTCGAAGGACGACCGCTGCATTTCGGCTCGCGGCTCGTGTTTGCTCCCGACGGGACGCTGTTTGTTACGCTTGGCGAGCGCTTCAAGTTCGACCCGGCGCAGGACCTTGCGACCACGCTCGGCAAGGTGGTGCGCATCAATCCCGACGGGTCGGTGCCGGAGGACAATCCGTTCGTCGGGCAAGAGGGTAAGCTGCCGGAGATCTATTCCTACGGCCATCGCCACCCGCAAGGCGCCGCCATCCATCCCGAGACGGGCGCCCTGTGGGAAACCGAGTTCGGCCCGCGCGGTGGCGACGAGCTGAACATCATTGCGCCCGGCAAGGATTACGGCTGGCCGGCCGTAAGCTGGGGCGAGCACTATGACGGCAAGGATATACCCGACCCGCCCACGCGCCCTGAGTTCACCGACTCGATCAAGCAGTGGACGCCGGTGATCTCGCCCTCGGGCATCACCTTCTACACGGCGGACGCCATCCCCGGCTGGAAGGGCGATCTCTTGATCGCCGGACTTTCGTCGCAAGGGATCGTACGGCTCACTCTCGACGGCGCAAAGGTGACAAGCGAGGAGCGCATCGCCATGGGCGCTCGCATTCGCAACGTCGTGCAGGGCCCCGACGGCGCGGTCTATGCCTTGACCGACACGGGCGACGGCGAGATCCTGCGGCTTAGTGCCGCTAGCCCGCGCAGTTAAACCTCGGCGCCCAGCCTGCGACGCGGGCGCCCACCAAGGATGTTGCCAAGGTGCAGCGCGGACTTTCGCTCGGCCTGTTCGGCATATTCGGACGCTCGCAGGAGTTGCGCGATTTCGACAAGGCGCTGCGGGCGGTCGATCTCCACCCCAATCTCGTGCCGGATGCCGTGAAACTCACCGCCGTCAAGCTCATCAAGGAACAGGCGCAAGGCCGCGCGCCCGCGCCGGAAAGCTATCGTGCGGCGGTCGAGCTCCTCGCTTATTGCATGCTGGGGGCGGAATCCTTTGCCGGGGCGAATGATGCGGAGCTTGCCTCGCAAGTCGAAAGACGCATCGAAGCGGCGCTCGACCGGAACGACAGCCTCGACGCGCAACTTGTTCTGCTCACCTTACACGCGAAAGTGATCCAGCCGAGCGTCGTCGAGTTCTTCCAGCTCGAAAGCAGCGACCAGGGCGGCTGAGTGGCGATCGCCGCAGAGTTGCCGCACTGGCACCGCTTAGTGAAGCGAGCTATATCCCCCTACCCTTTCCGCGCTTTCAACCCGCCATGCAACGATCTTCCAAGACCGATCAATTGCAACCGATCATCTCCGTCAAGCATGTGTCCAAGACCTATGCCGGCGGCTTCCAGGCGCTCAAGGACGTCAATCTCGACATCCGCAAGGGCGAGATTTTCGCGCTGCTCGG
>DATICH010000080.1:0-4253 GCA_035456885.1 Methyloceanibacter sp. | reverse complement strand
CGCGCGCGAGGCCAAGTCGTCAGTCAGCTCCTGACGGGGGCCCGTAATGGCCCCGGGGGGAGCCCCGATGCGGCCCGAGTGCTTGGCTGCGAACCAAGCCCGCAGGCGCCGCACCCCGTCCCGCCTCACGAACGCCTCGCGAAACGCCCTCAGAAGGACGAGGTGGGCCCATGATAAGCGCGCCCAGGGACGCGGGAATAAATGTGAGAGCAAAACCTCCCCTCCCTGAAGAGGAGGAATGGAGCGCCGCATCGCGCCAGCGAGGCAAGGCCGGGAGGGGTGGAACAACAAAGCCGGGAACGGTTTCGGGCGCTGCTTTGTTGTGGACGGGGGGTTTGGGCGTCGCCAAACTGCCCCATCCCGGGGCAATAGGGTGGCCTATCCCTTGGCGGATTTCATCGCGCAGCACCAAGCGGCAATCTCCCTTGCCATTCTGGCTGCGATCTTCGTGGCATTCCTGTTGGAACGTTTTCCGCCCGCCGTAGTCGCGGTGGCCGGGGCGGCAATCTTCCTGGTGCTCGGATTCATCGACACCAAGGACATGCTGGGCGTGTTCTCCAACAGCGCGCCGATCACGATTGCGGCGATGTTCGTCCTCTCGGGTGCTTTGGTCAGAACCGGGACCCTTGACGCCGCCGCGGGCTGGATCACATCGCGAGCGGCCTACCGGCCGAAGACGGTGATCGCGCTCTTCTTCCTTGGGACGATCACAGCATCGGCCTTCATGAACAATACGCCCGTGGTCATGGTGCTTATCCCGATCACCGTGCGCCTGGCGCAAACGGTCGGCATGGCGCCCACGCAACTGCTGATCCCACTCTCCTATGCCGCGATCGTGGGCGGGACCTGCACCTTGATCGGCACTTCGACCAATCTCCTGGTCGATGGCGTAGCGCGCAGCCACGGACTGCCGGCGTTCTCGATCTTCGAGATCACGCCGGTCGGCCTGGTCGTGGCCGTGGTCGGCGCGGCAACCATGCTCGTCCTGGCCCGCACACTCCTGCCCGCGCGGATGAGCGCAGCGGAGCTCCTGGGTGAAGAGGGCAAGGTTGCGTTCCTGACCGAATTGCGGGTTCTAGAAGGATCCCGTCTCGTCGGCAGGCAGCTCGGCGAGGTCAAACAGCTCAAGCGGTCCGGAATCAGGCTTTTGGCGCTGCGCCGACTGGGGCAGTCCAGCAGTGAAACTCTGGCGGAACAAACGCTTCAGCCTGGCGATCGGATCGTCATCCTGGCCACGATGTCGGAAGTGCTGACGCTGCACGGCGAGAAAGGCTTCGAGATTCTCGGGGTCGGCCCGAGCCGGGACGACGAAAGCCAGATCATCGTCGAAGCCGTGCTCGCTCCCGGCCGGGGCGCCTCCTTCAAGACGGTGAGCGAATTGCGGCTCGGCAGATTCGGCGTTCGCTTGCTCGGCGTCAGCCGGCATCGCTATTTGCCCGGTCTGGACCTGAGATCGGCAAGGCTACGCGCCGCAGACCGCCTATTGCTGGAGGGTACGCCTGAAGGCTTGGCGGCCGCCGCCGAGGAGACCGACCTCATCAACATCACGCAGCCCCGCGCGCGCAGCTATCGCCGGCGCAAGGCGCCGATCGCCATCGCCGCACTGGCCGGTGTGGTCCTCCTTGCAGCGATCAACGTCATGCCGATCGAGGGACTTGCGGTGCTCGGCGTCGCCGTCATCCTGCTCTCGAAATGTCTCGACGCGGAGGAAGCTTGGGAATCGATCAATGGCGGCCTTCTTGTCTTGATCTTCGCCATGCTTGCCATCGGCATGGGGCTGGAGAAGACCGGCGCCATCCAGGGCATCGTCGATTCCATGGACCCCGTGCTCGCCGCGAGCTCCGGCTTCGTGCTGATCCTGATCCTCTATTTTCTCGCCGTGGCGATGACCGAGCTGATCACCAACAACGCGGTGGCGGTCGTGCTGACGCCGATTGCCATCGGCGTGGCGGAGGGCCTCGGCGTCGACTCGCGTCCGCTGTTGGTAGCGGTCATGATGGGGGCGAGCGCGAGCTTTGCTACGCCGATCGGCTATCAAACCAACACTATGGTCTACGCGTCGGGCAACTACCGGTTCGGCGATTTTCTGCGGATCGGCCTGCCGATGAATCTGATCGTCGGGATCGCCACTTGCGTGGCGATCTCGCTGCTCATGCCGCTATCGAAATAGCTCGCAGACTCAGATCTGGCACCAATGGTGGCTGCTGAAGCGGCCGTGACGCGCTGCCGCGGTCAGATCGGCGAATTGCCTGCTCGTCATGTGCACCAGGGTCGCGTGGTCGCCGCCCTCGAAATAGATTTCGGGCTGCTCTTCGATGCTGTCGTCCACGACCATGTCGAGCCCGTAGCATTCGCCCATGGCAGGCACGGCGCCAAGCTCGCAATCCTGAAACAGATCTATGATCTCCCGCTCGCTCGCCAAGTTGACGTCGTCGCCGAATTGGCGGCGGAGCTCGGCGATCCTGATGTGGTACGACGCCGGCAACACCGCAAGCGCGTAGCCCACCTCATCCCGCAGCAGCACGCCTTTGGCGAGCCGGTCGCCGGGGATACGGCAGGCCGCCGCGGTCTCGAGCGACGAATTGGTCGGGGCGTGCTCGATCACGTCATATTTGACGTGCTTGGCGTCCAGATAGCGTTCCAATGTCAGGGCAATGGCCATGTTCTAGCCTCCTTCCGCGAACGCAAAACCTCGCAGTCCGTAGGCCGCAGCCCCCCGTTGCCTTCCCGGCACGCGGCTGCTCGAACAAGGCTTAAGCATACGCCTGGGACAGGGAGGCGACAACAGCCGAAGCACGATTGCGCCTTCCCGCTACGCGCGTGTTAGGCCGCAATGCGACCACGCGCCGCCAAACTGGCGGCTGCCTCGGCACGCGATCCGCCTTAAGATCGACCTGGCCCATCCTAGGGCCGTGGCGAAAAGACGGGGAGTTTGGTTTGGACGACGGAGGGAGTGACCTAATCCCGCATCCCGCGCGGCCGCTTCCACAGAACTCCTGGAAGACCCGTTGCGCGTCAGCGCTGCGCCTCGTGGTCGGCGCGGTCTTGATCGCGGTGCTGGTCAGGTCCGCTATCCTTATGTTGATCGGCCTCGCGGCGCAGAGCAATCAGTGGCCCCTCCCCAAGGGTGAACTGCTCGAGCGCATCCTGTCCTCATGTCAGTTCGAGCGCTCGCGCGGCACGCATGGCGACAACGAGGTGATGATCTGCCCGACCCGCCTGCGGGGCCACGCCTTTCCCGGCGTGCTGCGCGACGCGGTCGTGGCCAGCGAAGACGAGCGTTTCTTCGCGCACGGCGCAATCGACTTCCGTTCCAGCATGCGCGCCGCCTGGCGCTCCTTGCGGGGCGATCGGCAGGGCGGCAGCACGATCACGCAACAGCTCGCCCGCTCCCTGCTGCTGCGCAAAGAGGACAGCTTCGAGCGAAAGCTGCTGGAGGCCGTGCTCGCGATCCGCATCTTCGGCATTCTGTCGCGCGAGGAAATCCTCACGCGCTATCTGAACGCGGTCCCGCATGCGCGCAACATGAGCGGATTTGACGATCCGGCCCGCCACTATTTCGGCGTGGGCGTGGAAGATCTGAGACTGGCTGAAGCAGCGCTGCTGGTCGGTATGCTGCCGGAACCGAATAATCGCGACCCGGTGAGACATCCAGCCGAGGCGCTCGACGGCGCCATTGGCGTGCTGCAACGCATGCTGCAACAAGGAAAGATCGCGGCCGACCAGGCGGCGGAGGCGGAGGCCGAGCTCAGGCGCCGCGTGCCGACCGGCAATCTCCGTCGCGGCGAGAAGATTTATGCCCGGCTGGAACACCGGCCCTATCGCGACCTGGCCATGCGCCAAGCGACGGCAAATGGAATCCGTCTCGAAGGCGACTATCGGTTGATCGCGTTGATCGACGCTGGATTCCAGCGGCGTTTACTCTCGGAGCTTTGCGCCATCACCGGGAAGCACCAGGCCGCAGGGTTCTTCATGCGACCCTCTGGCGAGGTGCTGGCCACGGCGGGATCGTGCCGCTATGCGGGCGCATGGAACCGCGCGGCGGATATCGAGCGCTCGATCGGCTCGACCGGCAAGCTGTTTCCGCTGATCGGCCTGCATGAGACGGGCGGGAGCCTGAATCGGCGGGTCTCGACCCGGCCGATCAAGCGGCCGAGCTGGCCGGCAGAGCCGAACAGCCGCTGCCTGTCTCGCGCGCGCGTCACCCTAGGATTCGCGCTGACGCATTCCTGCAACCGGCCCTGGACCGAAAC
>DATICH010000079.1:0-4770 GCA_035456885.1 Methyloceanibacter sp. | reverse complement strand
GCGCTTTACGCCCAGTAATTCCGAACAACGCTAGTCCCCTCCGTATTACCGCGGCTGCTGGCACGGAGTTAGCCGGGACTTCTTCTGCGGGTACCGTCATTATCTTCCCCGCTGAAAGGGGTTTACAACCCTAAGGCCTTCTTCACCCACGCGGCATGGCTGGATCAGGCTTGCGCCCATTGTCCAATATTCCCCACTGCTGCCTCCCGTAGGAGTCTGGGCCGTGTCTCAGTCCCAGTGTGGCTGGTCATCCTCTCAGACCAGCTACGGATCGTCGCCTTGGTGAGCCATTACCCCACCAACTAGCTAATCCGACGCGGGCCGATCTTTCGGCAATGAATCTTTCCCCCGGAGGGCGTATCCGGTATTAGCCCAAGTTTCCCTGGGTTATCCCGAACCGAAAGGCACGTTCCCACGCGTTACTCACCCGTCTGCCACTTTCCACCACCCGAAGGTGGCTTCACGTTCGACTTGCATGTGTTAGGCCTGCCGCCAGCGTTCGTTCTGAGCCAGGATCAAACTCTTAGGTTGAGAATTCGATTCTGACATGTCCCTGGATGGAATCTTCCAGGGGGTCGCTGCGTTTTGACGAGTTCCCAACAAGCACGAAGCGACGCTAAATCCTTTGCAGGATTTCGCGCGCAACACGCCTATTGGCTTTGAAAACGCAAGACCGTCAGAGTCTCGTCGCCGGCTCCTAAGAAGCCGGCTCGCAAGGACTCCGCCGTCTGCGTTTCCCTTTCTTCCAATCACAATGTCAAAGAGCCGGTGGGCGGCGGCAGATGCCGTCTCCCGAACCCCCAATGGAAGCAAATCCCCCATTGGGAGTCAACGACAGGCGCAGCGTCACCCGAGCCTAAGCTCAAGCCTTGCTCCGCTTGTGTCCGAGGATCGCGCGGTCGCGTATAATCCCGCAGGAAATGGGAAACGACCCGCGCGAAGAGGTCATTTAAGCAGCCGACCCTTGCTTGTCAAGGGGTGGGTAACCGTAGCGGCTTGTCGTTTTTCCAAACGATTGTGACCCTAAGGCCACATTCCTGCCCGAATGCGCTTCCACTCTCGCCTTCGTTAACGGCGAGGTAACCATACGGGGGTAGGTATGGTTATAGGGAACCCGCCGACGGGGGATACCAGAAACACCGAAAACCTTCGAATCGCGCCTCTTACTGACGCTGCGTAGATTGGCGGCGTATCTCAGCGGTTCAAGAGCTTTCCGAGGGAAACCTCCCCGCCGGCTACCATTCCCACCTCGTTAGAGGGACAACAACCGCTTCGGCGTTGTCCGCCCGTAACCGAAAGCACGCGACACAGCGTGCGGGCGGCGCCCGACAGACGGGGGGAATGCGGATTGTTTAGGAGCCGCGGTCGCTTTGCGCGTCGTAAGCTCGGTCAGGCCTTGGTGCCGGCTGGGCCGTCCGGACTCCCATCCATCTTTCTCGGCGAAATTCCGAAACCGGAGCGCAAGCTGCCGCCGGTCTATCTCTGCGAAACGGACTCCGACGGGGCGAGCTGCCGATTGAAGTGGCTGGCAAGCACCTGTCTTGCCGGCTTGGTCGGCGTTTGCCTCATCGGAGTCGCGATCTATGCCTCGCTGAATATGGGCGACGGCTCGGGCATGGTGAGCTCGATCAAGCGCGCCAGCCTCGCGGCGCTACAGCCGATGCGCAGCGCGACCCTGGCGAAGGACGGCCAGAGCGCCAGCGGCCAGAAGGAAGACCGCATCCAGATGACCGCCGCGGGCTTCGCCACCCGCCAAGTGATCCACGATACGGTAATCGAGCGGCAGGGCAGCCGCGAATTCATCACCATCAAACCTTATCTGCGCGTCGTTGCAGGACTAGCCACCGAACTTCCCGCCGATGCCGGCGAGCTTCCTCCCTTCAATCCCTTCAAACTCTATTCCGACTCCACGCCGGTGGGCGCCAGCGGCGGCGACGACGATGCGCCGCAAGCGGTGAGCCTCAACGTCATCGAGGTGCCGGGCGGATTGTTGCCGCCGTCGGACGGTGTCGAACTTAAAGCTGAAGATGTCAGCCGGCTGGTTGCCGAGGCAGCCGAGAATTTCGCCTATGCCGATTTCGCGGCGGATGAGTCCGGCGCGCTCGCCGAGGGAGAAGCGCGGTTGATGCAGGTCGCCTATCGTCCGGAGGACGGGCTTGCCTTCGGCGCCACGCCGCACACGACCGTCATTCAGAAGTCGGTCGAGGACGACGCCGACGATGAGGACGACTTCGACGCCCTCCTCGCCGGCGCCGAGAGCAAGACCATCAGCATCGGCCGCGGCGACAACTTGAAGGGTCTGTTCGCCAAGGTCGGCACCGAGCCGGAAGAAGCCGACGCCATCATCGAGGCATTCGCCCCGATCTTCGCGGCGAAGGATCTGAAGCCGGGGCAGGAGATCCGCTTCAGCATGGTGCCGGCGCCCTCAGACACGGGCCAGCTCGAGCCGATCAAAGTGTCGATTTACGCCAAGGACGAACATCTCGCCACGGTGGCGCGCAACCGGAACGGCGACTATGTGGCCTCCACCGACCCGATCGGCAACGACGCCAAGCCGACGCAGGCCGCCGCGCGCAGCTCGCTCTATGCGAGCTTCTATCACGCGGCATTGAAGCAGCACATCCCGGCCGAGACCATTCTGAAATTGCTGCGTGTCCACTCTTACGACGTCGACTTCAAGCAGAAGGTGCGGCCCGGCGATACGTTCGAGGTGTTCTTCGACGGCGGCAGCGACGAGGAGGTGGGCGAGCTGCTCTACACCTCGATGACCATCGGCGGCGAGACCCGCAAATTCTACCGCTTCCGCACCCCCGACGACGTGGTCGACTATTACGACGAGCAGGGCAACAGCGCGAAGAAATTCCTGATGCGCAATCCGGTCAAAGGCGGCCGCTATACGTCAGGCTTCGGCGACCGGCGGCATCCGCTGCTGAAATATCTGCGCATGCATACCGGCGTCGACTGGGCGGCCCCCTCCGGCACGCCGATCGTCGCCGCCGGCGACGGCACGGTGGAGAAGGTCGGGCGCGAAGGCGGCTACGGCAATTACGTGCGCATCCGCCACGCCAACGGCTTCGCCACCGCCTACGGCCACATGCTCCGCTTCGCCCAAGGCATGGAGAAGGGCGCGACGGTAAAGCAGGGCCAGGTGATCGGCTATGTCGGCTCGACCGGGCTATCCACCGGGCCGCATTGCCACTTCGAGGTGATGGTCAACAGCCAGTTCGTCAACCCGATGACCATCCAAGTGCCGCGCGGCCTGCAGCTGACCGGCCGCCAGCTCGCCGAGTTCCAAAGAGAGCGCAAGCGCATCGAATCGGTGATGGAACTCGATCCGGTGTCGAGCCGGGTCGCCCAGGCGAGCCTCAACTAGCCGCTGCGCGTTTTCCTCCCCCTGACCGGGCTCCTCTCCCTGCCCCCCCTTTTTTTGTCTGCCATGCGCGCCCGCGCATGATCGCCGAGCATGACAACTTTACAATGGATGCGTCAGGCGGGGATTAATTGGTCTGGGTCTGCGTCGGCCGCGGCTTCTTCGGATCGCTGCCATCGTCGGGGATGTACCACTCCTCGACCTTTTGCACCGCGGGGTTCTCGCCCTGATCGAACGGCCAGCGATCGACCGCCCATTGCTGGCCGGTGCCGTTCTCCTTCAGGATCGCGCTCCAATGCGGCCAGTATTTCACCGGGTTGAGCTGGGCGAAGCCCTTGAGCAGATTCTCCTTCGACCTGGTCATCGCCACGGTGTGATGCTTGAGCAAGCCGTTCTGCTGCAGCACCAAGAGATAGCTCGTGGTGTTGGTGGCGACGTCGACGCAATCGAGCTGGGTGGGGTCGCCGCTCGCCGAGAACTGCATGCCGGCCTTGTCCTTAATGCCGAGCTTGTTGCCGACCTTCACGTCGATATAGGCGATGGCATAGGCCACGGCGCGGCGCTCCTCGGCCGGGGTGTCGGCCTTTTTGGTTTTCGCCATCACGCTACGGATCTCGGCGATGTCCTTCTGGGTGAAGGTGTAGGGGGTCTGCAGCTTGCAGGTATAAGCGTGGCAGATGGTGACGCGGTTGCCGCGCGGCATCTCGGCGCCGAACTCGACATAATGCCGGCCGACCTCGCTGGCGCCGCCGCCGGTCTGCACGCAGGCGGCAAGGCTGCCCGAAAGCAGCACGATCAGCACACGGCCAAGCACGCCTGGAATCCCCCGTTTCGCGCTTCCCGGCGACCAAGAGACAACAGATTGCGCGGCGAGGCAAGCGCAAGCGGGCCACACAGGGCGCTTGTTTTGCTTGGTTTTCCTGTCGCTTTTCCGCCGCATTTGGGCTCCGCCGTCCACTCCTTGGCCGTCATCCTGAGGTGCGAGCGCGGGCGAGCCTCGAAGGATGACTTATGTCCGTCCGTCCTCCTTCGAGGGCCGCTTCGCGGCCACCTCAGGATGACGGATGTGTTTGACCGTTACCGCGGCGCGCACCGCGTCCGGTCTATGTTGTTTCCCCTCATCCCAGAGGGGGCGGCGCGCCGAAAAGCGCAAACCTATGGTAGGCATTACCCCCTTTGGCCGAATGGCTAACTCGCTTTACCTCTCGGGGTAAGCCGGGGCCGGGCCTATAAAGGCCCAAGATCAAGAATGGAGGCGGTTATGAATAGGGTCCGGCGCATTCAAGCGAAGGCGCGCAAGCTGGCGCGGTCGGGAATGTTCCATGGATGGTCTCCAATCGCGTTTGAACTGCGTTTTGAGGACGGTTTCGAACAGGCGCGCGAGTGGCTTTACACCCCGA
>DATICH010000078.1:0-3271 GCA_035456885.1 Methyloceanibacter sp. | reverse complement strand
GGATCGTCCAGCCATTGCACCCGATGCGACACATAGGTCCAGGTGCGGATCTGCGCCAAGCGGCTGGAAAGCGTGTCGAGATCGCCATCGGTGCGATCGGAGAGCGCCACCTGACGGGCGAACCAATCGGCCGGAATCTTGCCCTCCTCGCTCATGACGAAGCGATAGAGCGTGGCGACGAGCTCGGCATGGCTTGCCGCGGAGATTTTCCGGTAGTCGGGGATCTGGCACATGTCCCAAAGTAGCGCCACCCCCGCCGGCCCTCGCACCAAGTCCCGCGCAGCCAGCTCGTTGCTGACATTCTCCAGCGCGATGACGTCGTCGACCATGCGGGCGCGGGCAAGCCGCCGGTGTTCCGGCGCTTCGCGCAGGCTCTCTTTCAGCCGCTCGATCGAGCTGAAATCGAGCTTTCGGTTGCGCCATTGCAACACGCCCACCTGATCGAAGGAGTGGTTCTCCAGCCGATCGATCAAATCTGAGTCGAATGGCGCGACCTGACCGGTCACTCCAAACGTGCCGTCATTCATATGGCGCCCGGCACGGCCGGCGATTTGGCCAAGCTCGGCCGGAGTCAAATTGCGGTGCGACTGCCCATCGAATTTGCGTGTACCGGCGAACGCCACATGGTCGAGATCGAGATTGAGGCCCATGCCAATGGCGTCGGTCGCCACCAGGAAGTCGACATCGCCGTTCTGGTAGAGCGCCACCTGGGCGTTGCGGGTACGGGGCGAGAGCGCGCCGAGCACCACCGCGGCGCCGCCGCGCTGCCGCCGCACCAGTTCGGCGATGGCATAGACGTCATTGGCCGAGAAGCCGACGATGGCCGAGCGCCGCGGCAGCCGCGTGATCTTCTTGTCGCCGGCATAGGTCAACTGCGAGAGGCGCGGACGGGACACCAGATTGGCGCCCGGCAGAACCTCGCGGATGGCATCGCGCATGGTGGCCGCGCCAAGCAGAAGCGTCTCGTTCAAGCCGCGCGCGTGGAATAGCCGGTCGGTGAAGACGTGGCCCCGCTCGCCATCGGCCGCGAGCTGAATCTCGTCGATGGCGACGAAATCTGCTTCAAGCTCGAGCGGCATTGCCTCGACGGTGCAGACATAGAAGCGCGGGGAGGGCGGCTTGATCTTCTCTTCGCCGGTGATCAGCGCGACTTGCCCCGCGCCGACGCGCGCCGCCACCTTGTCGTAGACCTCGCGCGCAAGCAGCCTGAGCGGAAGCCCAATAATCCCCACATCGTGTGCCAGCATGCGCTCGATGGCGAGATGCGTCTTGCCGGTATTGGTCGGTCCGAGCACGGCGGTGACGCCGCGCCCGCGCTGCAGGCTTGTGGATATAGGGGATGACGACCGGCTCATCTTGACTCTCTCAAGGACCCTTGCGGCCGAAGTTCGGAACGAGGCGGGAACGAACCTCGTCCGAATCGCTGACTCTGCACATTCGGATTTCGTTCTGACCGACTAGGCCCAATTCACCAGCCTCGCCTCTCGGTGAGAAGATGCAGGTGCTCGGCACACCATATGTTGAAATTGTCGCTCAAGCTCTCTCTAGGCGCTTCGGAAGGCAAAGGGAACGGAGCACGCACGAATCAGGAGACCGTTAATCTTCAGCGTCTGTTCCCTACTACATATTGGGATTTGCGGTGTCGTTGTTAACAGATGTGTCGCAAGTCCGGTCCGCGACAGCGTCTCAAGGGGCCGCGCTGGCGCGGCGCGCGCCCGCCACCTGAATCGACGTAACCATCGCCGAGCCATAACCGACCGGCGTCGGCAGCACAATTCGATAGGGCACATACATAGTGGTCCCGCGCACCGGAATGAGCCAGGCTTCGATCTCGTTGGATTGCGCCATGAGCCTGATGCCGGGATTGTCGGGCTGATGTCCGGCGATGGGAATGAATTTGACGCCGCAGACGACGGCCGGGCCGGCATAACCCCCCTGCGTGGTCCGCTTCACGCTGACCGTGCGCTTGGGGCTGACCACGAGGTCGTAGCGTTGCCTGCCGTCGAACACCGCCAGCGTTTGATTGCAGACATTCAGGTCGCCATTTGGATTGTCCGACTTCGCGGTCAAGAAGGCCCCGCTCATCGGGTCGAGCACGCCTTCGAGCTGCTCTTTGGTGACCGGGATGGTGCGTGGCGCGGGCCGTGTTCGCGGCACGATCGAGACGCCGGTCACGGCCTTGCCATCGAAGGTTATGCGAAGCCGCTCGGACTTCTTGCCGCTATCCGAGTAGCTGAACGCGTAGGTGGCCGGCTCAGGCCCGGTGTCGGTCACGCGACCCGTCCCCGCCGTTACGCCGCGCCAATCGTAGACCAGTCCCTCGAGAATGGTGAAGCGGCCTTCGCCGCGCATGACGTAGTCCTCGCCGCGGAGTGTGGTAGTCAGCTTGAAACTGCCGAGATTGAAGTTGCCGATATCCACCCGGTAGACGGCGGTAATTCTGCTCGGCTGAGCGGGACTGTTTTCCGCCGAGGCATCCGCGCCTGGCAGGGTGCCGCCAAGCCAGCCAGTCAGCCCGGCAACGGCCGCAAGGCTCAAGCATTGGCGCGCGCGTTGCATTGGCTCCCACCCCCAGCAAGAGTGCCGGCTTGCCTGAACCCTCGGCAAATGTCGAGCTATTTACGGGGTTCGTCAATTGCGAGCTTGGCGAAGCTTTGTGGCAGCGCCTTGACCCTCAACGCCGATCCCCGTATATCAACGCCGCCGCTTGCAAGTCCTGTCCAGAAATCCCGCAAGGGCCTGCCGGCTATCACGAAATTCCAGAGGAAGGATCGAGGACCATGGCCCGTCGTTGCGAGCTCACCGGCAAAGCCGTGCTCACCGGCAACAATGTGAGCCATGCCAAGCGTCGCACCAAGCGCCGTTTTCTGCCGAATCTGTGCAATGTGACCTTGGAAAGCGAGGCGCTCAAGAAGCGCGTGCGGATGACCGTGAGCGCGCGTGCCCTGCGCTCTGTGGAGCACCGCGGTGGCCTCGATGCCTATCTGCTCAAGGCCGGCGACGACGAGCTGTCCTTGAAGGCCCGCCGCCTCAAGCGCGACATTGCCAAGAAGCAGGAAGCGCAGGCCGAGGCCGCCTCCTAGCCGCGCGGGCCAGCCACGACCGGCTTCATTTCCGGCAGGGCGAATTGCAGGATCAGGGTCCGCTGCAGCGGGTTGAAATTGTCGTCCGACATCACAGTCAGCACGGTTTCACCGGACGACGTCCGGTGAGCCGCGATCGCTTCCATATTGTCGATATTCAAGCTGTCGTCGGCTTCGAGCAGCACCTC
>DATICH010000077.1:0-5618 GCA_035456885.1 Methyloceanibacter sp. | reverse complement strand
AGACCAGCCAGCAGATCGAGACCGGCAGCGGTTTCAACCTCTATGCCGAGCCGGTCGAGATCGTTTCCTTCCAAACCGAGTGCGGGGAAACGAGTTTCGTCGTCAATCGGCACGCAGAAAAGAAGAAAAAGGGCCGCTGATCCTTGCGATCAGTCCGGCGCATGCTCCGCCCGCGGCGCTCGCACGGACGTCTGCTAACCCCGATTCCGGCCAAAAAGCGGCCTGGAAAGATTTGGCAAGGCCGTGCCGACAGCGGTACCGCTTCTGCTTGAAACGGGTGGGACATTCAATATGTTACCTCATTGGCAATCGAATCAGACGGCTTGACGCTGGCCGAAAGCGGCCGCGCCTGGCGTCCTGTCTTGGGATTCGGAGACATGTGGACCGCACGGAATACGCCAAATCTGCCGCCGATCAGCGAGTTCACTCTGCCGCGCAATCATTTGTTGCGGGCGCTGCCCAGGCATGACTTCGAGCGCCTCCAGCCCTTCCTGCATCGCGTTGTGCTGAAGCCCCGCCGAGTCATCCAACATGCCGGGGTGCCGATCGAGCATGTCTATTTCATCGAGGACGGTCTCGTGTCGGTGCTGGCCAGCGCCGACGAACGAAGCACAGTCGAGATCTGTCTGATCGGCCGCGAGGGCGCGGTCGGCGCCCCAGCTTTGTTGGGGGCGCGGACCTCGCCGCTGCGCCACTTCGTGCAGATCGGCGGCAGCGCACTCAGAATCGGCGTCGAGGACCTCAATCAGGCCATGGCCGAGATGCCGCGGCTGCGGGCAATCCTCAACAGCCATTTACACACCTCGATGCTGCAAAGCTCGCAATCGGCCGCCTGCAGCCTTAGCCATTCCCTGCTGCAGCGTCTGGCGCGCTGGCTGCTCACCGCCCAGGACCGGAGCGGCCGCGACGAGCTTCCCATCACGCAGGACCTCTTGGCACGCAGCCTCGGCGTGCGGCGTGCCACGGTGTCGGATGCAATCAAGCCGCTCCAGCGCCAAGGCGTGTTCGCCAGAGAGCGCGGCCTGATCAAGATTCTCAATCGCAGCCGTCTCGAGGAGATTGCCTGCCGCTGTTACCGCATCATGCGGCTGAGGCGGGACGAGCCGGAGCAACGCGAAACCAACCCCAAAGCCAAAAATGGACGGTCGCGGTTGTTGGCGCTACCCGTGCTCTGCGCGCTTCTGGAAATCGAGGCCTTGGCGACTTGAGGGTGCCCGGGGATCCCGGGCACCTTTTGAAAGGGGCTATTCCACGACACCCGCGCACTGCGCCGAATCGCCCCGGACGCTATCCAGGAATTTCTTGGCGTCGTCCTTGGTGGCGTAACCGCCGCTCTCACCGAGAATCTTCTGACCTTCGCTCGGCTTGCCTTGTGAGACCGAGCAGTTCTTGACTGTGTCGACGGTCACGAACCACATAGCTTCCGTCGCGGCCCAGGCAGCACTCGACAAGCCGAACAGCAGCACGCTCGCAACAACGCATTTCTTCATTGCAGCATTTCCTCCACTAATTGATACCCCTACGCGCTCATGCATATGGGCTGATCCCTTGGGAGGCACAGGGGAACGCGCGTGGAACTCGGTACGGTACTTGACGCACACCTGCCGGTGAAAAGACGGCAAGATTCCTACATCGGCACGGCATGGGCGAATAAAGCTTCGCCCCACGGATAGAGCGGCCGTCCGAAATCCGACTCGGTGTGGATGCCTTTCCCCTTCCGCTCGCTCCATTTTTTCCCATAGGTGTCGTAGGGGAAGTGCTTGATGTAGTAGTCGCAGGTCTCCTCCCACTGGGCGACCGACAGCGCCTTGCCGTAATGCTGGCAGTAGAGTGCGGTCTTGACGTTGGTCATGCCGCGCGGGTGGCGGCCGTCGCCTTCGGTGAAGCCGATGCCGTCGCGATTGCGCCACAACATGAGGATGTCGCGCTGTTCCGGCCCGTAAAATTTGCGGAAGTCGAGCAGCCTTTGGCCTGACACGTAAGGCGCGTGATCCTCCGGCGTCATATAGGCGTCGAACAGCTGCACCCGCACCGCGTCGCAGGCGTCTTCGGACAATCCTTCGAGGAAACCGCGGAAGTCGCCGCTCACCCGTTCGTCGGGGTCGAAACACAGCATCCAGTCATGCGGGAGTTGCGCGCGCGCCATGTCGAGCAGCAGCCCGCGATGCCGCCCCTCGGCGAGTTTGCGCGCCGCCATGTCCTCCTCCCAGACTTGGTTGGCGACGACGAATGCCACCTTCGGATGCCGGCGCAAAATGTCTACCGTGTCGTCGGTGCTGGCATCGTCATAGGCGACGATCGCATCGACCTGCGGCGCGAGATAATCGAGCGTGTCGGGCAGCAGCAGCGCCTCGTTGCGGACGCGGGTCAGGCCGACGAGGAGATGCTTCTTGCCAAGCAACGCCGCGTTGCCCGCGATTGGCTGTTCCTGCTCACGAAGCTGCCAGTTGCATCTAGCCGAGTCGGTCATCACAGACCGACTTTATAGCCCCCGCGGCCTGGCGACAGGGGCGAAGAGTGCGGCTGGCGGGAAACCGCGCCTTGCTTCTGAGTTGGCCAAGCTTAGCCGGCAGGTTACTCTTCCCGGTTTCGTGAAATGCACGACCGCGCCGAAGATCGGCTGGCGACCATGGCGAATCCAAGTTTTTGGCGGAGGCGGGCACCGATCTGGCTGAGGGTCTTGCTCGGCCTCCTGATCCTTCCGGTAATTTGGGCCTGCTTCACGCTGATACTTGAAGCATCCCTCCCGCCCATCAAATCATCGCTCGCGACCGCAGCCCTCCTCGTTGCGGGGGCAATCATTGCCGGATTCGTTAGCTGGATCATCGTCCGCAAGGCCTCGGCTCGCGTTTCGGCGATCTTCACGACGCTAACCCTGCTCGCCTACGGTTTGGTATCGCTTGCAGCCATCCCCACGTATCAAGGGGTCAATTCCAAACAACCGCAGGCAGAAGCGCCTGTTACGTCAGCGCCGACACTCGAGCCGCCGCCTCTCGCTCTGGACGAAGGGCCCGCTGGGGAGCAGCCGGCGGCCAAGGCCCCCGCGCAACCACCCCCTCCAACCAAAGAACCGGACACAGAAATGATAGTAGGAGGAAAGGAACCCGCGCTTCTGCCAGCGTTTCCCTGGCCGCCGCCCGCTGCATCGGCGTCCTATGTGCTCCCCGACAAGTTTTTCGAGCACGACCGCACTGTGGGAGAGGTGACGGCCGCGATTCTCGCGGCGCTCGAGCAGAATGGCTATGTCGAGCGGAGCTTCTTCCGCACCGAACCCGGCGGTGTGGTAATGGTCACGCGGCTCGAGCGCATAAACGACGACGGCTCGCCTTCTGCCGCGCGCTGGCCGGCGATCGCACAACACGTCGAGTCGACACGCAGCCTGTTGGACTTCCTGCAAGGACTGTTCTTCGTCGATCCCGGACATTATCGCGTGATCGTCTTCGTGCTTCAGGACCTCCCCTTCTCCCAATCGCCCGAGACGATCACGGCTCAGCAAGCGCATGCATGGATCGCGACTGGCACGAATGTTTTGCCCCGCGAGGTCGCCAACCTCTCTTTTGACGGCGCTCGCGTCACTGTCTTGATTTACGAGTTTGCAAGCGACGGCAGTAAGGTGCAGCTGGTCCCCAGTCAGATCACCGGCAAGCAGCATCTCGAAAAGGCCGGCGTGCTCGCAGTGCTCGACCAGACGCAGTGAAAATCCGGCGGCGCAGCGGTGGCCAAGAAGATCTTCATCAGCTACCGGCGTGAAGATGCCGCCGCCGCGGCTGGCCGGGTCTATGACCGGCTTTCGCGGCTGCTCCCGAAGCAGAACCTCTTCTTCGATGTCAGCACTATCGGCGGGGGCGAGGACTTCGTTCAGAGAATCGAAAAGGAGATCGGCGAGAGCGACGCCGTTCTCGTGTTTATTGGGGAGAAATGGCTGGAGCCCGGCGCAAGCGAAAAAGCGCGGCTCTGGGAGCCTGACGATTTCGTGCGTGCGGAGCTGAGGGCGGCGCTCGCCCGGCGGATGCTTGTCTTGCCGATCCTGACCGCCGGCGCGCGCATGCCGAGACCGGAGCAATTGCCGGAGGACGTGCGCGCCCTCGCCCTCAAGAACGCATTGGCGCTTCGCCATGAAAGCTTCGACGCCGACACCGAGAGCATCGTGGGGACGGTATTGGGCTTGTCGGCCAAGGAACGTGCGTGGGACGACAAAGGCTCACTCAAGCGGAAGATTGCCTTTGGCGCCGGCGGGGCAATCGCCGCCGCTCTCCTCATGCTCGCGGCTGCCGTCCTGCATTATTCGGTACTGGCGCGCCCGCTGTCCGCTTCCATCGGTGCCCCACCATTTTGCTACTGCTCATAGCCGCGATAGGTGGGGTTTGGCTGGGGCTGCGCTATGAGGCGCACAAGCGGAAATTCCGTTAACGTCTCAGAAGCTCAGGCGGCGGTGAGCTTCGCCAGCACATCCTCGGCGATGTCGAAATTGGCGTAGACTTGCTGCACGTCGTCCAGGTCCTCGAGTCCATCGATCATGCGCAAAAGCTTCTGCCCGGTCTCCTCGTCGATCGGCACATCGGTTTTGGGTCGCCAGGTGATCTGCATGGCGCACGGTTCGCCGAACCGCGCCTCGAGCGACTTGGCCACCTGATGCAGCTCGTCGGGATTGCAATAGAGGGTATGACCGTCCTCGCTCGACTCGACGTCGTCGGCGCCGGCCTCGATCGCCGCCTCCAGCATCTCGTCCGGCGTCGCCTTGTCCGCGTCGAACTCGATTGCGCCGAGCTTGTCGAAATTGAACGACACGGCGCCGGTCTCACCCAAGTTCCCCCCGAACTTGGTGAAGATCGAACGCACCTCGCTCGCGGTGCGATTGCGGTTGTCGGTCAGTGCCTCGACGATGACACCGACGCCGCCCGCGCCGAAGCCCTCGTAGCGCACCTCCTCGTAGTTCGCGCCGCCCGCCTCCTGGCTCTTCTTGATGGCGCGCTCGATATTGTCCTTTGGCATGTTCTGCGCCCGGGCCGCGGTGACCGCGGTCCTCAGCCGCGGATTCATGGCGGGGTCCGGCATTCCCATCTTCGCCGAGGCAGTGATTTCTCGCGCGAGCTTGGAGAACAGCTTGGAGCGCTTCTTGTCCTGCGCCCCTTTGCGGAATTGGATGTTCTTGAATTTCGAATGGCCGGCCATTGGCCCCTCTATCCGTCTTGGTTAGCGGCCTTATAGGCGGGCAGAAGCGCAAAATAAAGAGAGGGCCGGAAGCGCCGCGATGCGGACGTTTTTAGAAAGCCTTAACCCTAAAGGGCAGACCCTGAAGGTTCGCGACTCGCGGCTCCAAGCCGCTCGAGTTGGAGGGGGACAACCATGACGCAGACAAGAAGACCGTCCGGCACGCCCGGGCAAGAAAAGCCGGCGATGTCGCTGTCCGAGCTTTGCTCCGAGGCGGCCGACCACGTTGCGCGGGCGCGGCTGTCGCTATTCGACGAAAACGCCGACGCCAACCACGCGCTCTTGCATCTCGACGAGGCGATCTTCTGCCTGAAGCGCCTGCTCGCACATGGCCGCTCCGTTGCGGGCGCCGCGCGTCCCCGCTCGGCCTAGGCTTCGGTCAGCCAGAACGCAGGCTCGGTCTGCGA
>DATICH010000076.1:0-4127 GCA_035456885.1 Methyloceanibacter sp. | reverse complement strand
AATGTGCGGGTGAAAGGCGATGTGCTTCCAGAAATACTGGTGGTACCAGAACACGATGGTCAGGCAGCGGAACAGCACGTTGAACGGGCCTTGCACCGCCACCCAATGGTCGGGATCGATCTCCTCGTTATTGGTGTCGCGGTGATGCGCGAGATGCATGTAGCGAAAGGCCTTGTACTCGTGCAGCAGTACCGTGCCGCAGGCATAGCCGACCAGGTGATTGAGCCAGAGAAAGTTCGAGTCGCGGCCGGCGATATTGCCGTGGCAGGCCTCGTGCAGCGGCGTCTGCGCGGCGTAGAGGACGAATGTATTGAGGGTCAGCCCGAGCCAAAGCGGGATAATGCCCTTCACCGCCAAGGTGCAGACGAAAATGAAAGCGATGACGATTCCGGCGGCAAGAAACACCGTGGGCCAAGCCACCATGCCCTGATAAGGCCTGACCAGGCCTAGCGCTTGCCGGTCTCCGGGCGCGTTCGGCTCATCACGCGCATTTTCGATATCAGGGCCGACGGCAGTCTCAAACTTCATGGTCCAAGAGTCCTCTGCTTAAGTCCCCCAAACGGCGCTGATTTCCGGCGGTTGACCCGCCGGGCGCTTCTCTTTGGACTCATCCCGGACGCATAATTTTGCGCTGGGCCGTCGCCTCATTCAAGCCACAATGATGGCAGGAAGGCGCACGAGTTGCCGCAGGGGTAAACAACGCGTCAAAAAATCTAGGGTTTAGACGAGGTTACGCGGGGGCGGGGCGGGGTGCCGAGCCGAGGGTTGGTCTGCCCGGAGCTTCGCGGGATCGGCGGGAGCAAACACAAGGCCTGCCGGGCCCCGAGCGATTCGCCGGGCCGGGCAGGCTCGCAAACCAAGTCACGCCGTCAGCTACTGGCAGAAATGCGGCACGCCGTCATAGCCGATGAAATAGCCGGTATTCGGATTGAAGCTCCGGTAGCGCGAGGAGCAATAGGCGTACCAGTCCGGCGACCAGGGCGGCGGTCCGTAGGCGACCGGCCCGTAATAGGCCGGCGGCGGGGGTGGCGGCACGACATAGACTTCGCGTGGCGTGAGCGCCGAGCCGACGATGGCGCCGACGCCGAAGCCGAGCAATCCGGCGCCCCAGGCGCTGCCGCGGCCTGCCTCGGCGGGTGCCGGTAGCGCCAGCGCGGCCAAGCCGATCAGCGCAGCTGCCGCGATGGCTTTCAGGTTTCGATTGGTCATTGGTGTTGTCCGCATTTGCTGTTGCCCGCAGCAGTGCCCCTGAGCGGGCTTGAGGGTCTCCAGGGATCAGACGATCTAGCACTGGATTTTAGGCAAAATAGAGCCACCAGAATGAATCGCCCGTTAAGCGATGGTGGCGGAAGCGGGGCAAGAAAAAACCGCCGGGCGGGAGCCCGGCGGTCTCAATCAGTTGCAGCGCGCTGGTTAGGAGGCGAGCTGGACGTTGGCGGCCTGCTTGCCGCGGCCGCGGCGGTCGTCCTCGATCTCGAAGGAGACCTTGTCGCCCTCGTTGAGGGCGGGCACGCCGGACCGCTCGAGCGCGGAAGCGTGTACGAACACGTCCTTGCCGCCGTCTTCGGGCTGAATGAAGCCGAAACCGCGCGCATGATTGAAGAATTTCACTGTGCCATTGACACGAGCCATCGGGGAATTCCTTTCCCGTTGAAGTTACAGAAACGGGCCATAGGGCCACCCAAAGGGCAGTCCTTCGGCGTCTTGAGATGTCAGGAAAGGTCGTGCTCTTGAGGCGCGATAGTCACTTGCCGTCGTCCAAGTCCGCGCCCAAAGCCTTGGGCGCCCGGTCCGCGAAAGATGGTGGATATAGAGGCGCTTGGCAAGCCCGAAGTGGCCCCGCCAGATCACAAATAGCGTCGGAAATAGCGTCGGAAATCCTGCCCCGAACCTAAACCGCAGATGAACGGCGGCCTCAGGGAGGGTTCAGCCGCGAAACCCTAGCTTTGAACCATTCAGACGCACGGAGCGACTGAAGGGGTGTTCGGAGGGTTCGCGACATGTGGAAGATGGCTCTGATCCTGGCTCTGACGGCTCTCGCCATGTTCTTCTTGGCGCGCGCGCTGGAAGCCCCCGTCGCCCAGACCCGTATCGGCGCCGCGATCGAGCTGCTCACCGCGCCGGCCCCGCTTGCCCCGAAGCTGATGTATGCCGGGGTTAGGGGGTAGGCACTTCCTCACTTGTCCCGCCGCAGCGGTAAATGCAGGTCGTTGAGCCAGCGGATCAGCTCGGCCGGCTGCATCCGGCGCGATGGCTTAAGGCCATCTCACCAGAGGCGGCAGGGAGGAGAGGATCGCCTCGACATTGCCGCCGGTCTTCAGCCCGAAGATGGTGCCGCGGTCGTAGAGCAGGTTGAACTCGACATAGCGCCCGCGGCGGACGAGCTGCTCCTCGCGGTCGGCCTCGGTCCAGGGCAGGGTCATGTTCCGCCTGACAATTTCCGGATAGATCGAAAGAAAGGCCCGGCCGACCTTTTGGGTGAACTCGAAATCGGCTTTCCAGTCGCCGCTATCGAGATAGTCGTAGAAGATGCCGCCGATGCCGCGCATCTCGCCGCGATGCGGCAGAGTGAAATAGTCGTCGCACCAATCCTTGAAGCGGTCGTAGTCGGCTGAGGGCTCGCCCTCGCAGGCCGATCGCATCGCCGCGTGGAAATCGCGCGTGTCTTGGTCTTCCTGCGTGCGCCGGCGCATTAGCATCGGGGTGAGGTCGGCGCCGCCGCCGAACCAGCCTTTCGACGTTACCACCATGCGGGTGTTCATATGCGCGGTCGGCGCGTGCGGATTGACCGGATGGGCGATGAAGGAGATACCCGAGGCCCAGAAGCGCGGGTCCTGTTCGGCGCCGGGGATCTGTTTGGCGAATTCCGGCGCGAAGCTGCCATGCACGGTCGAGGTATGACAGCCGACCTTCTCGAACACCCGGCCCGTCATCAACGCCGTCACCCCGCCGCCGCCCTTCTCTGCGCGGGTCCATGGCGTCTTGACGAAGCGGCCGGGCGCCTTGCCTTTGCAGCCGGGGAGGCCGTTGGCCTCTTCCTCGATCGTCTCCAGCGCGGCGCAAATGTCGTCGCGCAGATGCTCGAACCAGGCCTGCGCGCGCGCTTTCCGCGCCGGGCTGAAAGTCTCCGGCAGGAGAGGCTCGTTCGGGGCGTTCTGGTCCATCGTGCTTGGCCTAGGCTCGGCGCCACGCAAGGTCAATGTCGTCGCGCGGCCCGGGTCCGTAAACCTTGACCAGCCTCAATTCGTTCGCGCAATCAGGGACTAGGCTGGGAAGGACTCGGCGGGGGCGTTCTGCGCCAATTTGCCCAGGTCGCGGACGCTGGACAAGCAGGGGTCCCGATGCAAAAAACAGCCAGAATCGGCCGGGTGGGCGAGCGTTGCCCGGCGGTGGAGAGGCAATTGCTCGAAGCGATTTATGTTTGAGAACGGCCGCGAACGCGGGGCGTTCTTTCCTTGTCATTCGCCCCGGCAATAATCGAAGTTAGCAAGGAGTTCCGATCCGTGGCAGCTCACGAGACGCCTTTCGATCCGGCCGCCCACGCTGGCGACGAGCCGACGCGGCGCGACGTGCTGCTGATCGCGGCGGGCGGTTTTGCTGCGGTCGGTGCCGCGGCGGCGCTCTGGCCGCTGCTCGATCAAATGAATCCCGACGCCTCGACCTTGTCGTTCGCCACCACCGAAGTCGATCTCGCCCCGATTGCACCGGGCCAGGCGATCACCGTGATGTGGCGCGGCAAGCCGATCTTCATCCGCCACCGCACCGAGAAGGAGATCGCCGAGGCCAAGGACGTTCCGCTCGACAAGCTGATCGACCCGCTCGCGCGCAACGCCAATCTCCCCGATAACGCGCCGGCGGACGACGCCAATCGCGCGGCACCCGAGCGCGAGCCCTGGCTAGTGATGATCGGTATCTGCACGCATCTCGGCTGCATCCCCAAGGGGCAGGCGGTGGGCGACTATAAAGGCGAGTATGGCGGCTGGTTTTGTCCCTGCCACGGCTCGCAATACGACACGGCGGGGCGCGTGCGGGTCGGTCCCGCGCCGCAGAATTTGGCGATCCCGCCTTACGCCTTCGAATCCGACACCAAGGTCAAGATCGGGTAGAGCCGGACCGATGGCGCATCC
>DATICH010000075.1:0-3544 GCA_035456885.1 Methyloceanibacter sp. | reverse complement strand
ACCCCTGTTCGAAGAATTGCTGCTTTTGGGCGCCGGTGATCATGGGCCTACGCGGTTACCCCGCGGATACCGCCCCGAGACCGCATTTCTGTCAATAGTGGGCCGCGGGGCAACCAAATCAGGCCTTGATCTTACGGCGCGGTGTGCCCCAATTCAGCTTCGCCACCGCCCGACAAACGGCCCCTTGTAACGTCAGCATGACGCGCGACCCTGTCCTCGACCTGCTGGAAAAGCGTCTCGGCCGCCGTTATGCGCGTCAGCGCCTCGGCATCGAAAAGGACCACGAGGCGCAGATCTTCGGCCAGGGCATCAATTTCTTTCACATCGAGAACCTCAAGCTCTCGCATGCGCTGATCCGTGCTGTGCTTCTCGCTTCAGGACTTTATTGGCGCGGCGCCGGCAATGCCGCCAAGGTCGAGCTGAGGCACAACCGCATCGTCTCGCCACATCTGCCGGGCGCCTTCGAGGGCTACAGCATTCTTCAGCTCAGCGATCTGCATGTCGAGATGAGCGCGACGGCGATGCGCAAGGTGGCCAAGTTGCTCAAGGGCCTTCGCTACGACCTCTGCGTTCTCACCGGCGATTATCGTGGCGACACCTTTGGCCGCTACGACACCACCCTTGCCGGGATGGCCGAGGTCCGTGCCGCCCTGAAGGGGACGGTGTACGGGGTTCTCGGCAATCACGACACGGTCTGTCTGGTGCCGGGCCTGGAGGAGATGGGCATCGAGATGTTGCTCAATGAGAGCCGGACCATCGAGCGGGACGGCGAACGTATCCATCTCGCCGGCATCGACGACGCCCATTTCTACCAGATGGACAATATCGAGAAGGCTGCCGCCGACATTCCTCACGACGAGTTCTCGATTCTGATTTCGCACACGCCGGAGATTTATCGCCAGGCGGCTCATGCCGATTTCAACGTCCTGCTCAGCGGCCACACCCATGGCGGGCAGATTTGCTTGCCGGGACGAATTCCGATCACGCTCGATTCGGTCCTGCCGCGCTCCATGGGCGCGGGCGCTTGGCACTATCACGACATGATCGGCTACACCTCGGTCGGCGCGGGCGTTTGCATCGTGCCGGTGCGCTTCAATTGCCCGCCGGAGATCACCCTGCACCGGCTCTCACGCTCGCAATGAGAGGGCATCAATAAGGCTGATCGCGCAGGCCGAGATAAAAGAACAAGCGCGAAAGGATCGGCGCCGCCACCAGGAAGATCGCGGCGCCGACCAAGATATCGATCAGGCTCACCGGCAGCATCCAGCGGCTGGCGATCAGCGGAAATAGCGACTCCGGAATTTGGTCGAGCCCGATGGCTTGACTGCTCGGCGCGCGCCCCATGCGGCGTTTGATGAAGCTGGAGAGCAAGTCGCCGGCCATGACCGCAGCAGCGATCAGGACGCCGACCTGCCATGCGAACCCGAGCAGGACGGCGAAGATCGGCGTGACTAGGAGGGACAGGACAATACCCCGGATCGTCTTCGATGGCCCGAACAGCGGCCGCCTGTCGAACCAATTGAGGCCGCCGTCGAGCGGCTGCGCCCACGCCTCGCCGAACAGCTTCTTGGCCACCACCGGCGTGCCGTTGGCCACGGCGATCAGAATCAGGAGCTCGAAGATGAGAACGGGCTGCATCGCCGCCGTCATAGCATGCTGAGCTCGGATACCGCCCTTCTCCTGACATCATGCTGTCGGGAGAATAGGAGGCATTCTCGTCAATCTCGGCAGAGGTGAGCGATGATCACGCTGCAAGGCTTCGGCCCCGCTTTCGGGCTGCCCGATCCAAGCCCGTTCGTAACCAAGGTGGAAGTGCTCCTGAAGATGGCCGGGCTCCCCTACGTGGTCGACACCGCTGGCTTCGGCAAGGCGCCCAAGGGCAAGTTGCCCTATATCGTCGACGACGACGAGACTATCGGCGATTCGACCTTCATTCGCTGGCACCTGGAGCGGAAATACGGTCTCGATCTCGACCGCGGACTTGACGCCGAGCAGCGCGCCGTTGCCTGGGCGTTCGAAAAGATGCTGGAAGAGCATCTCTATTTCGCGGTGCTGCATACCCGCTGGGTCGATGACGCCAATTTCGACAAGGGACCGCGCAACATCCTGCGCATGATACCCGCACCGATCCGGCCCTTCCTGATTCCGCTGATCCGCCGCCAGGTTCGCCGCGCTTTGCATGGACAGGGCATGGGGCGGCATGCGCCGGAGGAGATTGTCTTGCTTGGCACGCGCTCGATCGAGGCCACCGCCGACTTCCTCGCGGCGAAGCCGTTTCTAATGGGCGCCGAGCCGACCGCCGTCGACGCCACCGCCTTTGCCTTCGTGGCCGGCGCCCTTTGTCCCGTGTTCGAAACGGAGCTGCGCACCGCCGCCGAGCGCCGTGACAATCTCAAGCGCTACGTCGGGCGCATGACGGCCCGTTTCTATCCCGCGCGAAGCGAGATTGCCGGCTGCAAAGCCGCCGCATGATGCGGCCTGCGACCTCCTCGTAGCCACCAATTGAAATCAGGTCTTGCCCTTGAGGCCAGGTTCGGCCCAATTCTGCGCGGCCGAAGAGGCACTCTGGATCGAGGACATGGCAGTCGAAGCAGGAAGCCCCGGCGCAAACTCGGCCACGCAGAAGACCGCGGTCGCCGTGCTTGCCGCCATCAGCATCTGCCACATGCTGAACGACGTAATTCAGTCTTTGATCGTGGCGCTCTATCCCATGATCAAGGAGAGTCTTTCGCTCGACTTCCGCCAGATCGGGCTGATCACCTTCACCTTCACGTTCACCGCTTCGGTGCTCCAGCCGGTGGTCGGCTTCGTGACCGATCGGTATCCCACGCCCTATTCGCTGGTGGCCGGTATGGGCTGCTCGCTGCTCGGCCTGCTCATCGCCGCGTTCGCCTCGACCTACGGTCTGGTGCTGCTCGCGGTCGGATTGATCGGCATGGGCTCTTCGGTATTCCACCCGGAATCGTCGCGCGTGGCGCGGCTCGCCTCGGGCGGTGCGCACGGCCTCGCCCAATCCGTCTTCCAGGTCGGCGGCAATTTCGGCACGGCACTCGGGCCGCTGCTCGCGGCCTTCGTCGTGCTGCCTTACGGGCAGGGGAGCATCGCCTGGTTCTCGGCCGTGGCGCTGCTCGGCATGATCATGCTCGCCGGCATCGGCTCCTGGTACGGCAAGACGCTCAAGCTCAATCGGGGCGCGCCTCATCCGAGCGAGCTCGAGGCGATCCACGAAGTCACGCACGGCAAGGTCAGGAAGTCGGTCGCCATTCTGATGGCGCTAACCTTCTCCAAGGACTTCTATCTGGTCAGCATTACGAGCTTCTACACCTTCTATCTGATCCACACCTTCGGCCTGTCGGTGCAGAGCGCGCAGCTTTACCTGTTCCTGTTCCTGTTCGCCGTGGCCGCGGGCACGGTTATAGGCGGTCCGATCGGCGACCGCATCGGCACGCGGCGGGTGATTTGGTGGTCGATCTTCGGCGTACTACCATTCACCCTCGCGCTGCCTTATGTCGGACTGTTGGGGACCGCGATCCTGAGCGTGATC
>DATICH010000074.1:0-30790 GCA_035456885.1 Methyloceanibacter sp. | reverse complement strand
ACCTGTGACCCGGTAAGTACAAATTGAAGTGGTGGCGGAAAAAACACGAACCACGCAACGAGAGCCGAGAGGAGTGCGGCGGCGGTGCCAGGCCCAAACCCACCTAGCAAAGTGGCTGCGGCGACGGCTCCAAAGTAAGTAATGAAAGGAAGGCCCCCGGGTAGATATGTGTCGCTCGCCAGCCTTATCAGCGTCGCGATGGCAACCGCAATGATGGCAATGCCGTAAGCTAGATAGCGCTTCTGGCGTAGGCGCTGCAGGCGCTTGGCAAGACCGCGGCCATCAAGAAGGGACGCAAAGGACATCGCACATTTCACCGAGCAGGATCGGCTACGGCCTGGGTTGGCCGTCATGGGGGACGCATTGGCGAGCGTAGCTAATCTCGCAGGCCTCTGGTTGCAAGCTCTAAAACCGCTGTATCTGTCTGGAGCCAGATGGCGAGCCTATCAGGCTGCGTTCAGAACCCCCTCGAGAGCGTCCTTCAAGGCATTATCTGTGTACGGCTTGGGCAGCATTGCGGCGCCGTCCACGTAGTGCGCCTTCATTTGATCGTCGATAGTTTGCCCGGTCGTATAAAGCACCTTTAGCGACGGATGCCGATCTCGCGCCTGTCGGGCCAGCTCAAATCCGGCAAGATTGCTTTCCGGCAGGCGGATGTCGGTAAAAAGCACATCAAGATCATCTGTCTCGAGCAGTGCAAGCGCACCGGTATGGCTGCTCGTCGAGACTACGGCGTGACCCAACCCTTCCAGAACTATCTCTGCAAAAAGAAGTACGGCGGCCTCATCCTCCACCACTAGCACCCGAGCCATGCATCAATCCTCTTCTGAGGCCTTAAACAAAGTGGGACTGGTAAAGTTCATCAGATTTTGCATGATTCTCTCGTGGATCATAAGCCGCCCTCGGGAGAAAGTGCTCAATGCCAGATCTTCAGCAATCGACGGACGCAGAGCTAGAAGAGCTTCTCGCTTCCGAGGTTGGTGATCGAAAAAAAGCCATCGCTGCCGAAATCCCTCGCAGGCGTCAAGAAGCGAAGGTGAAAAAATGGTCTGGCGGCAACCTTCTTCTTGCTGGTCTTCTCGGGACCATCGTGGCCACTCTATTTTCGCTCAAGCGATGGCTCAGTAGGAGGTAGCCGAGAGAGCGAACGCCGCATGTCCGCCTTGGGTCAATCTGGGCTGAAGCGTCGCGTCAGCACTGAGTCCGCGTCATGCCGAGGAGCAGACTATCGGCCCTGGGTCTAGTTGAGTCCGGGGCGTGCCACTGGCGGACATCCGCATCCGCAAGATCGCAACCTAGCTGTGAGTTACTGGCCCGGTCATCCCGTTCTCACCTCGATGCGACGTGGCTTGGCCTCCTCTGCTTTTGGGAGCGTCAGCGTGATAACGCCATCGCGCATCTCGGCTTTGATCTTGTCCTGATCAACCTGGCTCGAAATCCGAAAACTGCGCCGGAATGGACCGATATTGTATTCGCTGTAGACGGGCTGCAGACCTTCGTACTTGTTAAAGTCGATCCTGCCTTCAATCGTGAGCACGCCGTTATCGACATTGACGTCGATGTTGCTGCGGTCCACGCCGGGCATCTCAAGGACTACAGCGAGGGCCTCCTCGGTCTCAAAAATATCGGCGGTCGGCAGAAAGGCGCGCAACGGCCTCGTTTGCTCCTGCGCCTTTTCCGCCTCACGCTTTTCCTGCACTTGCAGCTCTTGTTTGTCTGCCATTATCGTGTCTCCCGACAACTAGCTGATCTGAATGTTTCTGGGCTTGTCGCGCTCGGCGCGGGGAATAAAGAGCGCCAAAAGGCCGTCGTTGTATTCGGCCTTGATTCCGTCAGGATCGATTTGCATCGGAACCACCAGCGTGCGGTCAAATATCCCGGACAGACGCTCTCGCCGATGCAGGCTCACGTTCTCCGGATAGTCGATCGCCTTACGACCAGCGATGCGGATGGTGTTTTCTTTAGCCTGAACATTCAGGTCCTCTTTTTGGACCCCCGGCAGTTCGACGATGGCCACGAGATCGTCGCCCTGTTGAAAAACATTCACCGGTGGATAGGTGCCCATGCTGGCGGTCGTGGTTCCCAGCCAGTCACTGGCAAGACGATTTTCGAGAGCACGTTGAAAGGCAAATAGGGTTTCGAAGGGATCGGCATACCCCATAATCATGGCGACTCCTCCTGCTATGGTTAGGGCTATTGGCGGCCAAAAATGTTGGAACCCTGTCAGCCTCTGTCAAGCGGTCGGGTCCCATTAGGATCAGCGGAGCGGAGACCTCCTGACTTCGGGTTTACCCTTCTTCGAAAGCCCCCACGACCGCCGATGGAAGAAGGCCCAATTTTTCTTAGTTCAAGCCGAATCTGACAGGCTCGCGCGAATCAAGATCGAAGAAAGGCTTGCTCCACGAGCGATAACGGGAGAGCAGCAACAGGCGATCGTTGAAAAAATTCGAGCATTCGCCGGGCAGAGGTTCCAATTCGTAACGTATCCAGATGACCAAGAGGCCGTCCAACTTGTCAAATCGTTGGCTGTGACTTTGCTCGCTGCTGGATGGGAAGGCATCAAAATGGAAGGCTTCCTCATTGCCCAACTGGAGGTGGGGATCAGCATTAACTTTTCCCCGGAAGGCGAAGAACGATTCGGGCCGGCAGCCAACGCCTTAGCTGACGCACTTAAGGCTATTGGACTGGACGCTTCGGTCGCAGTCAGGCCCAAATACGATGAGCGGGACAGGCTGATGATTAGGGTCGGTAAGAAGCCGTAGTTTGGAAAGTCACCAACAACGCCCGCCTGCGTAACTCTGGCTCCATGCTAGGCCCTCACAATTCACTGGCTCCGATTTTCGCTACCCTCCGGGGGGAGTGCGGGAGCCGCTAAAAATTCCTTTTGTGCGTCAAAAACGCCTTTACGCCCGCACCTTGCGCTAATGTGTTGTTTCTGCGTGCCTATGGCACAACTCCCGGGCCCACCATCCTGCTCCTTCGGCTTCGGGTGGCAGGCCACCCAAGACTCTCGGCGTGTTCCTAGCTCTTCTGCTGCGCGAGCCAGATGGCCAGGTCCTCCAGGATCGCGCCGAAATGAATCTCCGGAATCTGTAGCGCGGCGGCGATGTCTCTGAGCTTCTTGCGCTCTTCGCCGGCGATCCGGTCGTCGGCGAGCAGCACGAGATAGGCCGCCCTGATGACCTCCTCCTTGTTGGGGTCGTCGAGAGTTCTCGCCGCCGCGGCGAACTCGGCAATGGTGTCTCCCTTGGCGTTTGCGTCGGCCACCTTGGCCACGTCGTCAGCCGTCAACGCGCGTCCGGTCTGGTCCTGATAGACTTGTTGGATCAGACCCACCTCTCGCGAGTCGAGCTGGCCATCAGATGCGGCCACCGCCACCATGGCCTTGAGGATCCAGTCTGCGCCGTCGTCCGAATTCTCCACGTCGTGCTCCCTGCAATCGCGATGCTCAGAACTGGTAGCCAAACGCGGCAATCTCGCGCGCATACCAGTCGGCGACGATATCCCGCGTCTTCGGCGTGTAATAGTCGCGCCAGTGCCGGCCGCCGCGGAAGCTGCTTTTCGCTCTCGGCAGCTCGACTTGGGTCTCGATGCCGATCTGCTTGAGCACCTCGGCGAGGTCCTCCTCCAGCGACTCGTAGCGGCAGACATGGTCCGCGGCGATTTTGCCGCCGATGGAATAGGTGTCGAAATTCGGGGAAATCTTCCGGTGGAACGGCGAGCGGATGAACAGATCGAAGCTCGGTTTGGGGTCGCGATCGCGATAGTGCCAATTGTAAAGCGACACCTGCCGGTCCCAGGGATTGCGCTCGATGGAGATCTTGTAGCAGTCGTTCCAAGCCTTGTCGCCGATCAGGCGCCGGATCTCCCCAGCCGGCATGTGATTGTAGAAGCCGCCATGACCAATGGCCGGCCGTCCGACCAGCTCGCCGTAGATGCGCAAGATGCGCGCGCGGCCGCAGCCGGCGATGCGAAAGTTGCGCGGTTGTATGTTGTGGCGTAGCGTCTCCTCTCCGGGGGCTAGCGGCGTGATAATGTCCTCCTCGCCGCAGAACTGCGACAAGAACATCTCGACGCTGGTCGAGGCCACTTTCCGGGTGCGGATGAAGATGAAGCGGCGCGAATACGAGACGATCATCGGCTAACCGCTCCGGCGGCCGTGTGGACCAGTCTGCAAATGCGACACTCCCTTCCCACTTGCGCCCTGGCCGTGCACCGCGTCGCCCGGCGCTGCGGCGACCTTGCACGATCGATGGGTGGCGCGCAATACGGGCGGGATTCGGGCAAAACGGCCGGGCTCGGACGGGAATTGCATGTCTGCCGTCGCTGAGACAAAGGCGCCCGGTTCCCGCAAGGAAACCACCGCTCTCACGGTCTTGCTGTTTCTTGCCCCGCTCGTAACCGCCGCCGCGCCAAGACTGACCTGGCTGTTTTTGCTGCTCATGGCCGGCGGCTTGCTGTTCGGCTTTTGGCGGCGCGGCGGCGATTGGCGGCGGCTTTTCCAGCCAAATGTCGCCTTCCTCGCCGTGCTTGCGGTTGCGCTTTATGCCTTGCTGAGCGCTGCCTGGTCGGCGGATCCCGGCGCCAGCCTCGGCAAGGCCGCTCTCCTGCTCGCGGCTGTCCTGGTGACCCTCGCTTCCAGCAATGCGATCGCCGCCTGGGACAGAACCGAGCTCCGCCAAGCCGCTCTCGCCTTTGCGGTTGGAGCCTTTTTCGGTGCGATCTACGTCTTGATCGGAATCTTCACCGAAGACGCCGTCAAGCGCACCGCGGAAATCGCCGTGGACGTGGACGGCGAGGCTCCGGCCAAATTCAAACTCGGTGCGCTGCGGCAGAACGTGACGATATTGGTGCTGTATCTATGGCCCGCATTACTGGCCTTGACCGCGCTCACCCGGCCATCCCGCCGCCGGACTTTTGCACTTTTATTCTTTGCCGCGGTTGCCGTTCCGGTTCTCCTGTCCGAGCGGGAGTCGGCGCAAGTCGCGCTGATCGGCTCGGCGCTCATTTTCGCTATGGCGTGGATATGGCGGCCGGGGACTGCCCGGGTGCTGGCGATTGCCTGGTGCCTGGCATTCGCGCTCATCTTGCCGCTGACCTTCGCGGCCTACCAGGCCGAGCTGCATAAGGAACATTGGTTGCCGAAATCCGCGCGGGCCAGAATCATACTTTGGGAGTTTACCGCCGAGCGCGTGCTCGAGACACCCTGGGTCGGTATCGGCGCCGATGCGACGCGAGAGATGCATAAGAGTTTGACCGTCGAGCAGCCGGAGGACTTCGTCTATCCGCGCACCACCGGTCCACATGCGCATAGTCTGTTTCTCCAGGTCTGGTACGAGCTTGGCTTGTTCGGCGCGGTGTTGGCCGCGCTGGCCGGCGCCGCGACGGCGCTCCGCATCACCTCGCTCTCTGCCGAAGCGCAACCTTTCGCCGCGGCGACATTTGCCGCCTATGGCGCGAGCGTGGCGTTTGCGTGGGGCGTTTGGCAGACTTGGTTGCTATGCGGTATCGCGCTTACGCTGCTCTACCTGCTGATCGCATCGAACGCGGGGACTGACCGCGCGGCCGGCGCGGAGCAACACGATTAGACCGGCAGCTTGTCCGGATAGTTGAAATACTCGAAGTCGAGCGCGTATGTCTCGCGCACCAATTGCTCGAGCTCGGGCGTGTAATATTCCGCCAGCTTCTGTCCCGCTCTGCCTTGGTTTTTATGCACGCTGCGGATCTCGGGTTTGCTCGAGTAGCGCGTCATGAAGCCGTTCAGCTCTTCCTCGAGGTTCTCGAACCGCAGGAATTGATCGTACTCGATCAGGTCGCAAAACAGATTGTGATGCTGCACGCGCCAATGCGGGTTCATCTCTTCCGGTTGCTGCTTGGCGATGATGGTGAGGAAGGTGGCAAAATCCATGTTCTCGTCGGTGCCGAGCAGGCCGCGGAAATTGTTGCGCTCCGCGCTCAAATAGTAGGACAGCAGCCGCGTGAAAGGATTGCGCACCACCGCGAACTTGAACGGGATGTCGTTGATTTGACCGATCCGCCACAAATGCAGGTCGCTCGGTTGCAGCAGGGGGGCGAACCAGCGGTCGATGTCGTCGAAGTCCGGGGGCAGCGGCTGCTCGGCGACGAGATTTTGCAACGAGCGCCGCATGGTCA
The DNA here is from genome assembly GCA_035456885.1 of Methyloceanibacter sp. GTDB lineage: Bacteria > Pseudomonadota > Alphaproteobacteria > Rhizobiales > Methyloligellaceae > Methyloceanibacter. Next base: position 24,637 of record DATICH010000074.1, on the reverse strand, counting down.
CATTGGCGCATTTCTCGCATTTCGTGAACAGGAAGTCCCGCTTCGGCGAGATGAACACCGCGTTGTTGAAGCGTTCGCGGAATTTATAGCTGCGGCCCATCGACGCCGGATCCACCGCGCAGAATGTCACATGCCGGACCATCCTGCCGAACGCGCCGATCCTGGAGGGGGTAGCGTTTGAAGCCTGCATCGTCATGAGGGAGGGCACCTACCGCGTAGCCGCAATCGAGGTCAAGCCATTAGATGCAGGCTTTTACAGCCAGCGCCGAGTTGAGTCCCCGCGCGCGATTGGCTAAAAGCGCAACCGCAATTCCACCAAGCGCAAGCCGGCAAAGGGTCGCCCATGGCCACGCCTCAATATGTCTATGTCATGAACCGCCTGTCGAAGACCTATCCCGGCGGCAAGCAGGTCCTCAAGGACGTGACCTTGGCCTTCCTGCCGGGCGCCAAGATCGGCGTGGTCGGCGTCAACGGCGCCGGCAAATCGACGCTGCTGCGCATCATGGCGGGACAGGAGACTGAGTTCGCCGGCGAGGCCTGGGCGGCGGACGGCGTCTCGGTCGGCTATTTGCCGCAGGAGCCCGTGCTCGACGGGACCAAGGACGTGACCGGCAACGTCATGGAGGGCGTGGCGGAGAAGAAGGGCAAGCTCGACCGCTACAACGAGCTTGCCATGAACTATTCGGACGAGACCGCCGAGGAGATGGCGAAACTTCAAGACGAGATCGACGCGCAAGGCCTATGGGACCTCGACGCGCAGGTCGAGCAGGCGATGGATGCGCTGCGCTGCCCGCCGGGCGACGCCACAGTCGCGTCGCTGTCGGGCGGCGAGCGTCGCCGCGTCGCGCTCTGCAAGCTGCTGCTTTCGAAGCCCGACATCCTCCTGCTCGACGAGCCGACCAACCATCTCGACGCCGAGAGCGTGGCCTGGCTCGAACATCATTTGCGCGACTATCCCGGCACCGTGATCATGGTCACCCACGACCGCTACTTCCTCGACAACATCACCGAATGGACGCTCGAGCTCGATCGCGGGCAGGGCGTGCCCTACAAAGGCAGCTATTCCTCCTGGCTCGAGCAGAAGCAGAAGCGGCTCGAGGTCGAAGGCAAGCAGGAGGAGGCGAAACAGCGAACGCTTGCGCGCGAGCTCGACTGGATCAGGGCGAGCCCCAAGGCGCGCCAGGCGAAATCCAAGGCGCGCATCCGCGCCTATGAGGACTTGCTGGCGGAGGCCGGCAAGGACAAGACCGGCAAGGCGCAGATCACCATTCCGCCGGGGCCGCGCCTCGGCGATGTGGTGATCGATGCCGAGCATCTGGGCAAAGCGTTCGGCGAGAAGCTCTTGATCGACGGTCTCTCCTTCAGGCTGCCCCCGGGCGGCATCGTCGGCGTGATCGGCCCGAACGGCGCGGGCAAAACCACCTTGTTCCGCATGATCGTCGGCCAGGAGGCGCCGGACAACGGCGCGATCCGCATCGGCGACACGGTGAAGCTCGGCTATGTCGATCAGTCGCGCGACGCGCTCGACGCCAAGAAGACCGTGTTCGAGGAGATTTCAGGCGGCAACGACGTGATCAAGCTCGGGCCGCGCGAGGTGCCTGCGCGCGCCTATGTCGGCTGGTTCAATTTCAAGGGCGCCGACCAGCAGAAGAAAGTCGGCCAGCTCTCGGGCGGCGAGCGCAACCGCGTGCATCTCGCCAAGATGCTGAAATCCGGTGCCAATCTGATCCTGCTCGACGAGCCGACCAACGATCTCGATGTCGAGACGCTGTCCTCGCTGGAGGCGGCGCTGGAGGACTTTCCCGGCTGCGCCGTGATCATCAGCCACGATCGCTTCTTCCTCGACCGCATCGCCACCCACATCTTGTCGTTCGAAGGCGACAGCCACGTGGAATGGTTCGAGGGCAATTTCGAGGACTACGAGGAGGACAAGAAGCGCCGCCTGGGCGAGGATTCCGTCCTGCCCAAGCGCATCAAATACAAGAAATTCGCCCGCGCCTAGCTCGCGGGCTTCACGAATTTCAGCGTCATGCGGTCGCTTTCGCCGATCGCCAAATACTTTTCACGATCCTCGTCGCCGAGGCGAAGCGAGGGTGGCAGCGTCCACACACCCTTGGGATAGTCCTTCGTGTCTTGCGGATTGGCGTTGATCTCGGATTTCTCCGCAAGCTCAAAGCCCGCCTTCTCGGCCAGCTCGATCACATAGTCCTGATTTACGTAGCCTAAGCCGGCTTTGGGATCCTGTGCCACGTCGGGGTCGCCTCTATGCTGTACGAGGCCGAGCACACCGCCGGGCTTGAGCGCCCTGAACATGGCGGCGAAAGTTTCGTTCTCGGTGCCCGCTCCCATCCAGCTATGCACATTGCGGAAGGTGACGACGAGGTCGGCGGAGCCTGGAGGCGCGATATCACCGTCCTTGGTCAGCTTCGTTCGTTTCATCTCGCCGTAAAGCTCGGGCGCGCTCTTCACTTTCTGATCGAATGCTTCGAGCGACCTCTGAACCGCCTCGTAGGATGGATCGCCCGGGTGCTCGGTGGCATATAGCGTGCCGCTGCCCTTGAGATAGGGCGCGAGGACTTCCGTGTACCAGCCGCGGCTCGGGTAGATCTCGACCACCGTCATATCCGGCCTGATGCCGAAGAAGGTGAGCGTTTCGACCGGGTGGCGATATTTGTCGCGCGCCTTGTTCTCCTCGGATCTGTGGCTGCCGGCGATAACCTCCTGCAGACGATCGTCCTGCGCCTCCGCGCGCGCGAGAAGCGATGCGGTCGCGAAAAATCCAAGCATCAGAAGCAAAAGACTCTTACGTATAGCGATCATGTCTTCCCCGAAGCTGTTGGAATTGCGGATTCGAGGCAGCGTAGCCCGTAAACGATGATGTGCAAGCGCCTGCGCGCCAAATTTCTGACTGGTCGAAGACGGAAAATCCGGAGGGTGCGAGACGCCTACCTGGGGTCAAGATAGAGATGCTCCTGCCGTCCGAATGCCGCGACGATCGCCGCGCCTGAACATTTGGACAGCCCTTGCGTTCCGGTCCCAGGAGATATAAAGATATCTTTATGTCAGGTGACACCAAGTCCAGAACCTCAGTCCCAGGCCTGTCCCGCGCAGCTGCGCTGGCCGCCTTGCGCGGCGCCGGCGAGGCCACGCGCCTGCGCATTCTGGCACTGCTGGCGAACGGCGAGCTGAACGTCAAGGACCTGACCCAGATCCTCGGCCAGAGCCAGCCGCGCATCAGCCGGCATTTGAAACTCATGGCCGACGCCGGTCTCATCAAACGTTTCCGCGAGGGCTCCTGGGTGTTCTTTCGGCTCGCCGATGGCGGGTCGGAGGCGTCTCTGGCGGAAGCCATCGTCGCAAGCCTCGACCCGGCCGATCTGACCTTGGCGCTCGACCGCGCCCGGGCCAAGGCCGTGCAAAAGGCGCGCGCCGAGGCGGCACAAGCCTATTTCGAGTCGCATGCCGGCGAGTGGGACCAGATCCGCGCGCTGCATGTCGCCGAGAAGGACGTCGAGGCGGCCATGGACCAGGCGCTGGGCGAGGGGCCGTTCGAGCTGCTTGTCGATCTCGGCACCGGCACCGGGCGCATTCTCGAGCTGTTCGGCCAGCGTGCCGCCCGCGCGCTCGGCTTCGACCTCAATCACGCCATGCTCGCTTATGCGCGCATGAAGCTCGGGCGCACCAGTCTCGACCACGCACAAGTGCGTCATGGCGATCTCTACAACGTGCCGCTGCCGGACGGCGCCGCCGATGCGGTAGTGCTGCATCAGGTGCTGCATTATCTCGACGATCCCGCCGCGGCGGTGACCGAAGCGTCCCGGCTGCTCGCGCCGGGCGGCAAATTGCTGGTGGTCGATTTCGCCCCGCACGAGCTGGAGTTCCTGCGCGAGCAGGCGGCGCATCGGCGGCTCGGTTTCGCCCGCGATCAACTCGACCGCTGGCTCGGCTCGGCCGGCCTCAAACTGGAGCGCTTCCGCGAGCTCAAGCCCCGGCCCGCGGACGGCAAGCTCACCGTCTCGCTCTGGCTCGGGTCGAAACCGGCCGTTGCAAGCCGGAAAAAGAAGACCGGCCACAAAGTGGGGGTCGCCGCCTGATGCTTGCCTCCACCGAACATAAGAGCCGCTTCCTCGGCCGCGGCGCCATCGACGTCTCCTTCGAGTTCTTTCCGCCCAAGACGGCGGCGATGGAGGAGACCTTGTGGAACTCGATCCGCCGGCTCGAGCCGCTGCGCCCCAAATATGTCTCCGTCACCTATGGCGCCGGCGGCTCGACCCGCGAACGCACCCACGCCACGCTTGCCCGCATCCTGCGCGAGACCACGCTCAAGCCGGCGGCGCATTTGACCTGCGTCGCCGCGACCAAGGACGAGGTGGACGAGATCATCCGCGACTATTGGGACCTCGGCGTGCGCCACATCGTGGCGCTGCGCGGCGATCCCCCGGGCGGCGTCGGCGAACGCTACGAGCCGACGCCGGGCGGCTATGTCAACGGCGCCGATCTCACCAAGGGCATCAAGGCCATCGCGCCCTTCGAGGTCTCCGTCGCCTGTTATCCGGAGAAGCACCCGGAATCGCCTTCCATCGAGGCGGATATCGACATGTTGAAGCGCAAGATCGACGCCGGCGCATCGAGCGCGATCACCCAGTTCTTCTTCGATAACGACGTTTATTTCCGCTATCTCGACCGCGTCCGCGCGGCCGGCATCGACGTGCCGATCGTGCCGGGCCTGATCCCGATTCACAATTTCAAGCAGGCGTCGGGCTTCGCGGCGAAGTCGGGCGCGAGCGTGCCCGATTGGCTCGGGCACCGATTTGAGGGGCTGGACGAGGATCAGGAGACGCGCCATCTGGTGGCCGCCGCCGTCGCCGCCGAGCAGGTGCTTGGCCTGGTCGATCGGGGCATCACCGAGTTTCACTTCTACACCTTGAACCGCGCCGACCTCGTCTACGCCATCTGCCATCTGCTGGGCTTGCGCCCGGCCAAGGCTTTCGCCGAAGCAAAGGCCGCATCATGACCCGTGAACAGCGTATCGCCGCGCTCAAGCGCGAGGCAAAGCAGCGCATTCTTATTTTGGATGGCGCCATGGGCACCATGATCCAGCGCTACAAGCTGGACGAGGCCGGCTATCGCGGCGAGCGCTTCAAGGACTTCGCGCGCGATCTCAAGGGCAACAACGACCTTCTGGTACTCACCCAGCCCAAGATCATCGGCGAGATCCACAATGCTTATCTCGAAGCCGGCGCCGACATCGTCGAGACCAACACCTTCAACGCGCAGGCGATCAGTCAAAGCGACTACGGGCTCGAAGACATCGCCTATGAGATGAATGTGGCTGCGGCGAAGATCGCGCGTGACGCCACCGACACGTGGACTGCGAAGACGCCGGACAGGCCGCGCTTCGTCGCCGGCGCCATCGGGCCGACCAACCGCACCGCCTCGATCTCGCCGGACGTCAACAATCCCGGCTTCCGCAATGTGAGCTTCGACGAACTGGTCGAAGCCTACGAGACGCAGGCGCGCGGGCTGATCGACGGCGGCGTGGACATCATCTTGATCGAGACCATCTTCGACACCTTGAACGCGAAGGCCGCGGGCTTCGCCGTGGAGCAAGTCTTCGAGGAGAAAGGCGTCGAGCTGCCGATCATGATCTCCGACACGATTACCGATCTCTCCGGGCGCAACCTGTCGGGCCAGACGCCCGAGGCCGTCTGGTATTCGCTCAAGCATCTCAATCCGTTCTCGGTGGGGTTGAATTGCTCCTTCGGCGCCGAGCAGCTTCGTCCGTCGGTCGACGAGGTGGCCCGCGTGGCCGACACCTATGTCAGCGTCTATCCCAATGCCGGGCTGCCCAACGAGATGGGCGGCTATGACGAGACGCCGGAGCATATGGCGGGGCTGTTGGAGGAATGGGCGCGCGATGGGCTGATCAACATTGTCGGCGGCTGCTGCGGCACGACCCCCGACCATATCCGCGCCATCGCCGCCGCCGTGTCGAAATACCTGCCGCGCAAAGTGCCTGAGGTGGAACACGCGTTGCGCCTCTCCGGCCTCGAACCCTTCGTCCACGGGTGATGCACGTGACAGACGGCGCGCAAAATTTCGTCATGGTTGGCGAGCGGACCAATGTCACCGGCTCCGCCCGCTTCCGCAAATTGATCGAGGCGAACGACTATGCCGCCGCGCTCGAAGTCGCGCGCCAGCAGGTCGAGTCGGGCGCCAACATGCTCGATGTCAACATGGACGAGGGCATGCTCGATTCGGAAGCTGCGATGGTCACCTTCCTCAATCTGATCGCCGCGGAGCCCGACATCGCCCGGGTGCCGATCATGATCGACTCGTCGAAATGGTCGGTGATCGAGGCCGGGCTGAAATGCGTGCAAGGCAAGGCGGTGGTGAACTCGATCAGCCTGAAGGAAGGCGAGGCGCCGTTCCTCGACCATGCCAAGAAGGTCCAGCGCTATGGCGCCGCCGTGGTGGTGATGGCCTTCGACGAGCAGGGCCAGGCCGAGACCGCGACGCGCAAATTCGAGATCTGCAAGCGCGCCTATAAGCTGCTCACCGAGAAGATCGGCTTCCCGCCCGAGGACATCGTCTTCGATCCCAACATCTTCGCGGTCGCCACCGGCATCGAAGAGCATAACGACTATGCCCACGCCTATATCGAGGCGACGCGGCGCATCAAGGCCGAGCTGCCTTACGTGCATGTCTCGGGCGGGGTGTCGAACCTGTCATTCGCTTTCCGCGGCAATGAGCGGGTGCGCGAGGCAATGCATTCGGTGTTCCTCTACCACGCCATCCAAGCTGGCATGGACATGGGCATCGTCAATGCCGGTCAGCTCGCGCTTTACGACGACATCGATCCCGAGCTTCGCACGCTCGTCGAAGACGTGATTCTCAACCGCCGGCCCGATGCGACCGACCGTCTGCTCGAGGCGGCCGAGCGCTATAAGGGCGGCGAGGCGCAGAAGCGCGAGATCGACCTCTCCTGGCGCGAGAAGCCGGTCGAAGACCGGCTGGTCCACGCGCTGGTCCACGGCATCGGCACCTATATCGATGAGGATACCGAGGAAGCGCGAGCGAAGGTCGCGCGCCCACTGCACGTCATCGAAGGCCCGCTGATGAAGGGTATGAGCGTGGTCGGCGATCTGTTCGGCTCGGGGAAAATGTTTCTGCCGCAGGTGGTCAAGTCCGCCCGGGTGATGAAGCAGGCCGTCGCCTATCTGATGCCCTTCATGGAGAAGGAAAAGGAGGAGCTGGGGCTTGCCCAAGGTGAGCCGGCGGGCCGGATCGTGCTCGCCACGGTGAAGGGCGACGTGCACGACATCGGCAAGAACATCGTCGGCATCGTGCTCCAATGCAACAATTACGAGGTGATCGATCTCGGCGTCATGGTCCCTTCGCAGAAGATTCTCGACACCGCGCGGGAGCGTAGGGTCGACATCGTCGGCCTGTCGGGCCTGATCACGCCGTCGCTTGACGAGATGTGCCATGTCGCGGCCGAGATGGAGCGCGAGGGCTTCGATCTGCCGCTCCTGATCGGCGGCGCCACCACCAGCCGGGTGCACACCGCGGTCAAGATCAGTCCGAATTATCGCAAAAGCCAGGCGATCTATGTGACCGACGCCTCGCGCGCGGTCGGGGTGGTGTCGAACCTGATGTCGCCCGACGAGCGCCCGAAAATGATTGCCAAGGTGCGCGACGAATATCGAGACATGGCGGAGTCCTACGCACGCGGCCAGGCGGAAAAAGCGCGCGCTTCGCTGGCCGAGGCCCGCGCCAACCGGCTCAAGCTCGATTGGGCGAACTACCCGCCGCCCAAGCCGGCCTTCCTCGGCCCGCGGACCTTCAAGGCCTACGATCTCGCCGAGCTTGCCCGTTTTATCGACTGGACGCCGTTTTTCCACGCCTGGGAGCTGAAGGGCGCCTATCCCCGCATCCTTAAGGACGACAAATACGGCGAGGCCGCCCGCCAGCTGTTCGATGACGCGCAGGCCATGCTGAACCAGCTGATCGCGGAGAAATGGCTCACCGCCAATGGCGTGGTGGCGTTCTGGCCGGCCAACAGCGTTGGCGACGACATCGAGCTCTACACCGATGAGACCCGCTCGAAGCGGCTCGCCACGTTGCATACGCTCCGGCAGCAAATGGCGCGAGAGCCCGGCAAACCGAATATCGCGCTCGCCGACTACATTGCCCCCAAGGAGACGGGGCTCGCCGACTATGTCGGCGGCTTTGCCGTGACGGCGGGGATTGGCGAGGAAGACGTGGCGCGGCGATTCGAACGCGCCAACGACGACTATTCCAAGATCATGGTCAAGGCGCTCGCCGACCGCCTCGCCGAAGCCTTTGCCGAGGCGCTGCACGAAAAGGTGCGGAAGGAGCTATGGGCTTATGCGCCGGACGAGAAGCTCACCAGCGAACAACTCATCGCGGAGGAATATGTGGGCATCCGTCCGGCGCCGGGCTATCCCGCCCAACCCGACCACACCGAGAAGCGGACCTTGTTCGATCTGCTCGGGGCGGAGCAGGCGACGGGCATCAAGCTGACGGAGTCTTGCGCGATGTGGCCTGCCGCCGCCGTCTCCGGCCTGTATTTCTCGCATCCGGAGAGTCGCTATTTCGGCGTCGGCAAAATCGGCCGCGATCAGGTCGCAGACTATGCCGCCCGCAAGGGCTGGAGCCTTGAGGAGGGCGAGCGCTGGCTCGGGCCGATCCTCAACTACGACCCCAAGCGGATTGCGACCGCCGCCGAATAGGCGCCCGCATGCGGCTTGCTCCGCTCGAGCGGATTAACCTTAGTATGTGTGTCGTTCCCTGCTGGAAGCCCCCGGCTTCGGCTAGATCATCCCGAGGATGACCGCCGCGAGGAAGCCAAAGGACATGATCGCCATGATGGCGGTAACTGTGGCTGTGAGTTCCATCGGAAGCTCCTTTCCGATTGGAGAGGCCCCTTCTCTAGCCGTCGCCGGAGTTTAGAAGGCCCCTCATTCGTCGCCAAGGCGTTTTCTTGTTGCACTGCACAAAGCCTTATGCAGCAACGCCTGAGCAGCTAAACGCGGTGAAGCCCGGATTGGTTCGCTGCTTGCTCAGGAGAATTTTTGGGTAGGAAGAGCACCCGCAGATAACGACGCCGGCAGTGGTAAATAGCTGTGCCGAGACGTGCGGGCCGGACCGCTCCGCCGTCGCGCGAAACAAAAACTGGCCAGGCACAGTTTGGCCGTTACGACAACACATTCCGGGCGCGGTTATGGGTTAATTCAGCGTTGGTCATCGATCTGCGGGGGAAGAGACCTGCGCTCGGAGCCATTGGCCGCCCACGAGAGGGAACTCGCAAATGAGGATCGCCACCATTTTTGGCCTTGGCGTTTTGGGCATAGTCTTGGCCGCTCCGGCGCAGGCTCTTACCGTCTCCAATACCGATGAGGAAGCTCGCACCATTACCGTCAAGACCGGCGGCGAGGAAAGCGATCTCGTGGTCGAACCGCAAGCGACCGTCGAAGCCCCCTGCGCTTCGGGCTGCATGCTGGTGCTCGCGAATGGGGAGCAATACGAGATGAAGGGCAACGAGGAGGTCGCGATCGAAGGCGGCATCCTCTTTGTCGACGGGCTCTCCGGTGGTGATGACGATACGACCGCCACGGGCGCTCCGGCCGAGCAGTAGCCGGCTAATTCCTCATTTTAACGGGGAACTTGCGCAGAACCGCCCTTCGCCACCTCCCATCCACGCAACGAACCGGCATCGCAGCTAAATTTATTGGGTCGAGCGGCCACCATTTTCCCGCGTTGGCGCGTTTATGCTTCTGACCGCTTGCCGGTCGATACCAATCGATGGAGGAAGCCATGCTTAGAGCGTCACTTGCGGCCGCATTGATTGCCGGCCTGGGCCTGAGCTCGGCCTACGCGCAGGATCTTTGTAACGACGCGCATATGCAGCAGATGGATGAGATGATCGCCAAGATGACCGACGCCGACAAGAAGAGCGAGGCGATGGCGGCGCTCGATAAATCCAAGGCGGCCATGAAGGCGGGCGATAACGAGGAATGCATGAAATATATGGGTGAAGCCCACAAGGCGATGGGCCTGTGAGGCGTCTTCCTAGCGATCGAGCCGACTGAAATCTGCTTCCGAGACCATCGGGCAGTCGAGCGTCTTGGACAGCGCCTCGATCAGCTCCTCCTCGGAATTGGCCCGGGCATAGATCCCCTTGTTCTCGTGGGCGAGGCACATCAGGTCCATCACGCTGTTGCCGCCGGTCCAGGAGAAGCCGTCATAGCGGAAGCCGATGACATGGACGGTGAGCTGATCGGCCGCAAGGCGGAGCTGCTTGGCGAGTGCGCAAGGCGACCGCCCGCATGTCTCCTCGCCGTCGGTGATCACGACGATCACGCCGGGTTTGCTGCGATAGTTTAGCACCTCGGCGGCCTGCTCGACGGCCGAAGTGAGCGGCGTCTTGCCCGCCGGCACGAGCGCATTGATGGCGCTCATGATCAGCTTGCCGGCATCCGGGGTCGGCTTGAGGTCGAGCTTGACGTTGCACTGGTTATATTGGCCGGGACCGTAGGTGATCAGTCCCACCCGGCGATGCGCCGTGGCGGTCGGCAAGACAACGGCAAGTGCGGCGCGCACTTCGTCGATGCGGGCTTTCGAATTCGGAATGCCGAGCACCTGATTGCCTGACATCGAACCCGACGCGTCGAACACGATCATGGCGTCCTCGGTGCAGGGAGAGGGCTTCTTCTCCTCCTCGGCGCTGGATGCGGAAAGCGTGCCGGTAAGCAGGCCGACGCCAGCTATGATGGCAAAACGAAATTGGCGCCGTTTGGCGACCTTATTGCCGACAGACCCTACCAACATCGCTCAAATCTCCCGAATTTCTTGCCGACTTTACCGTAAGAATTGCGGTTGCGAAGGGGTTTCGTGCCGCAGCCCCCAAGCGGCGGGGCACCGACTTCCATGCCTAACCTTTGCCTTTGGTGCGGGTCTGGCCGGGCGCCGCGTTCCGCTCGAGGAAGTCGATCAGCAGGCTCGCTACGTCGACTCCGGACGCTTTCTCCAGACCTTCGATTCCAGGCGACGAATTGACTTCGAGCACCAGCGGCCCGCTCTTGGAGCGCAGCATGTCCACGCCGCACACATTGAGGCCAAGCGTGCGGGCGGCCCTCACCGCGACGCTTCGCTCCTGCGGCGTGATGCGCACCATCTCGCCCGAGCCGCCGCGATGCAAGTTGGAGCGGAACTCGCCGGGCGCCCCCGACCGCTTCATCGCCGCCACCACCTTCTCGCCGATCACCAGCGCGCGGATATCGGTGGAGTCGGCCTCCTTGATGAATTGCTGCACCAGAATGTTGACGTTGACGCCCTGGAACGCCTCGATCACCGACTTGGCGGATTTCACCGTCTCGCCGAGCACCACGCCAATGCCTTGCGTGCCTTCCAGTAGCTTGATGACCACCGGCGCGCCGCCGACCAAGTCGATAATGTCTTCCGCCTCGCGCGGATCGTGCGTGAAGGCGGTGACCGGCAGCCCGATGCCGCGCCGCGCCAGCAGCTGGAGGCAGCGCAGCTTGTCGCGGCTGCGCCCGATGGCGACCGACTCGTTCAACGGATAGACACCCATCACCTCGAACTGGCGCAGCACGGCGAGCCCGTAAAAGGTCACCGAAGCGCCGATCCTCGGGATCACCGCGTCGAAATCCTCGAGCTGCCGCTTGCGGTAATAGAGGGTCGGGCGCCGCGAGGTGATGTTGATCGAGACCCTGAGCGTGTTGATGACTTCGATCTCGTGGCCGCGCGCGCGGGCGGCCTCGCAGATGCGCCGGTGGCTATAGAGATGCGGATTGCGCGCAAGCAACGCGATTTTCATGGGAGGTGTTGGTCGGTCTGGTTCTGCGTGAGGGCTTGTTATCGTAGCAATCTGCCTGCCCGAGGCGGCCGCGATTTGCGTCGGCGCGGCGCCTTGGCCGCGCCCGCGCCGAGGAGATAGGACCGGCCCGGCTCGATCAGCGCGCGGCCTTCGAGCGCCGTGCGCCCGAGTAGCATACGGAAGCCCATTTGGTCGCGGTTGGCGAGCGCAAGCTCGATCGGCCAGACCTCTTCGCCGATCCTGAGCAGAGTTCTGATGATATAGCGGCGTTCCACCCGGCCGCCCGAATTGCGCACCGCGCGCTCGTCGACCGCACGCGCCTCGCACACCACCTTGATGACTTCACTGCGCTGTATCGGGTGCAGCTCGAATTTGAGCCAGAGCGCGCCGCCGCGCCGGAACGGCTCGATTCGGTAGGCATGGAGCGCGCTGGTCCGGGCGCCCGTGTCGACTTTCGCCTTGATGGCACCGACCTTGAAGTCGGGCAGCGCGACCCATTCGCGCCAACCGATCTTGAGCGGCTCTTTCGGGGTAAGGCGGGCTTCCATGTTCAACGCGGCACCAAGCGGGGGTGATGCACCTGATTTAGCATAGGGAAAGCCGCTTGGCTCTGCTTCTACGCGTCGTCGCGACTCGCCTATAATGCGGGCCGGTACGGGGGCTCTCGGGAGGGAGCCATGGGCAAGAACCAGCACGTGATGAGCGACGAGACGGGTTGGGCCGTTAGGGCCGAAGGGTCGGCCCAGCCCTTTGCCGTGTTCAAGACCCAGAGCGACGCTTGGGAACGGGCCAAGGCCATCGCCCGCAAGGAGCGCTCCGAAGCGATCCTTTACGGGCGGAACGGTCTGGTCCGCGCTCGCAGCACCTATGGTTGCGACCCCCGCCGCAGCAAGGCTTGATCCCCCAGCCCCAGGTCGAGTCCGGGCATAACGGCACGACGGGCGCGCTAAGGACTGAAGATCAGCACCACATAAACGAGGAAGAGCAGAAGGTGCACCATGCCTTGCAGCAAATTGGTGCGCGCGCCGCCGAAGGTCAGCCCGCTGACGAAGAGCGTGAGGATCAACAGCACGGTCTCGACCTGGGTGAGGCCAAGATGCACGTCCCGGCCGGTGACAAGCCCGACGATCAGCACGGCCGGAATGGTGAGACCGATGGTCGCCAGCGCCGAGCCGAGGCACACATTCACCGCGCGCTGCAAGTGATTGGCGAGCGCCGCATGCAAGGCGGCGAGCCCTTCCGGCGCCAGCACCAGAATGGCGATCAGCACGCCGCCGAGGGAATCAGGCAGGTCGAGATCCTCGATGCCGTAATCGACGATCACAGCAAGAAACTCCGAGAGCAGCACGACGGGAAGTAGCGTGAGCACCAGCATTGTCACGTGGAAGCCGAGCGAGCGCGTGTCTCGCGCTTCGTGGACGTCGTCCTCCGGACTCCCCTTTGGCTCGGCAAAAAATGTCCGGTGCCGCATGGTCTGAATGAAGACGAACACGGCATAGAACAGCAATGTGATAGCGGTGAACAGCAGCGCCTTGCCGGACGATTCGACGGGGTTGGGCGCGGTTTCCGTATAGTTCGGCAGGACCAGCGCGAACACCGAGAGCGCCGCGATGACCACGAGAAAGGCGCGAGCCCCGGCCAGATTGTATTCCTGCTCCCAATAGCGGAGCGACCCCATGACGAGCGCCGCGCCGACCATGCCGTTCAGCACGATCATCAGCGTGGCGAACATGGTGTCGCGCGCCAGTGTGGGGTTATTTTCGCCGTGCAGCATGATCGAGGCGAGCAAGGCCACCTCGATGACGATGACCGAGAAAGTGAGCACAAGAGTGCCGTAAGGCTCGCCGAGTTTTTCGGCCACGGCGTCGGCATGGCGCACCACGCCGAAGGCGCACCACATCATGGTGCCGAACAGCCAGAGAAAGAGCAAAATGGTGAGCGGATGGTTCTCGGGATCGGCAAGCAGCGTGTCGCCGAACGCGAAGAACACGATCGTGGTGAGGATGCCCAGCAGCGCCGGCGCCTCGGTAACGAGGATGGGCCTTGGGTCGTGAGTCCCGGTGTCGGCTTTGCTGAGCTTTGCAGGCCCGACAGGGCTGGCTTTCCCTCGCTGTATCATGACGCTCCCGTATTTGCTTGCCGGCGTGGTGAAACTAACACGGGCGAGCTTTGCCGTGAGCTTAACGTGCCCTTGGTCCGGACCGCATGGGGCCGAACGGTAATCTTTCGCTAACTCGCTATTGAGTGGTCGTTTACCGCGCTCGCGAATTTTCTCGGCGCGCTAGCTCCGCGTAGGTCCTTTTGTTTCCACCTCGAATGTGAAGCTCCTCCCAAAGAAAAAATGGAGGCGCTTTATGGACCGCAATTCAAGGACCATGCGAGCCGCGCTGGTCGGCACGACCATCGCGCTCTGTTTAGCTTCGACTTTGTTTGCCGGCGCGTGCGCCGTCAAAGACCCGGCGTTCGACTTTCCGGCGATGCGGCTCACCAGCTCGCCGGATGCCGACGTGCAATCCCAGCAATAGACGCTGCCGATCAGGGATTGCAAAAATGAAGTTTATCATCGGCGTGCTGGCGCTCGCCGTCATCGGTGCGATCTTTGTTGCCCCGGTCGTGCTTTTGCTCGGCTGGTATCCGCTGACCGCGACCGATCGGCAAAAGCTTGGTGCGGTGGTAAAGGATCGCGGCAAGCTCAGTCATATCGAGCGGCAGCTCGCCAGGCCCAAGCCCACCCCCATTTCAGTCAACTAGCCGCGGCCAGGGCTTTGATGTAAAAGCCCTTTACATGAGTCCCTCGGAGCGCGGCTGGCGCCGCCCGCATAGCTATCATCACGGCAACCTCAAAGAGGTGCTGCTCGAGGCGGCACGCAAGCTGATCGAGCAATACGGCCCGGCCGGCTTCAGCCTGACTGAGGCGGCGCGGCTTGCGGGCGTCAGCCCCGCAGCGCCTTACCGGCACTTTCGCGACCGCGACGCGTTGCTGGCCGAGGTCGCCCGCTCCGGCTTCGAGCGCTTCGCCGCGCGGCTCGACATGGCCTGGAACAACGGCGTGCCGACGCCGCTCTCGGCCTTCGAGAATCTCGGCAAGGCGTACCTTACTTTCGCCCGCGACGAGCCGGCGAGTTACACGGTGATGTTCGAGACGGGCATCTTGCCGGGCAGTGACGGCCAAACCATCCCCGCCGCCGAGCGTGCCTTCGATGTCCTGCAACGAGCGGCCGCCGCGCTCTGCCGCCAGCTCCCCGAGGCTGAGCGTCCGCCGATCAAGCTGATGAGCCTGCATATCTGGGCCATCTCACACGGGATCGCTTCGCTCTTCGCGCAAGGCAATCTTCAAGCGCGCAAGGTGCCGCTGAGCCCGGAAGAGATCCTGGAGAGCGCCATGCTGGTCTATCTCAAGGGCCTCGGCATCCTCCCGGACGCGAAACAAACTCAGCCGTCATCCTGAGATGGCCGCGCAGCGCGCAGCCCTCGAAGGATCCTTCGAGGCTCGCTTCGCTCCCTCCTCAGGATGACGAGCTGAATCAGTTCCCGGCCTGCAGCCAGTTCAGCACGCGCTGCCACTCGGCTCTGCTGCCGTAGAAGCTGTTGCGGTCGACGCCGCCTTGGATGCCCGGCACGCGGCCCGTGGTGGTGAATTGCCAGAAGGCCCATTTGCGGCCGCGATAGATCGTCTCGGGCTTGGCCGCCACCGAACGCAGCCAGAAATGATAGTCGGTGAATTCGCCTTCGAGCACGTCACGATGAAATCTGGGATCGGTGTAGATGATCGGCCGCTTGCCGGTATGCGCCTGCATGGCCTCGAGCATGATCTTGATCTTGGCAAGCGCTTTGTCGCGCGGCAGCCGGTGGGGGCAAGTCTTGGAGTGGCTGTTCCATTCCAAATCCAGCACCGGGGGCAGGGCGTCGCTGTCGGCCGGCACGTTCAGCATGAACCAGAGCGCTTGCTCATGCGCCGGGCGGCACCAGTACATAAAGTGATAGGCGCCGCGCGCCACGCCGGCACGCTTCGCCGCCTGCCAATTCTCGTGGAATTTCGGATCGAAATGGTCGCCGCCTTCGGTGGCTTTGATGAAGGCGAAATGGACTCCGGCCTCGCCGACCTTCTGCCAGTCGATGTCTCCTTGCCAGTAGGAGACGTCGATACCCTGGATCGGCATGGTGTGGGCTGCGGCGACCCCGCGATGCGGCTTCTTGTCCGCCAGGCTGCGGGACAGGGCGAACTGCCCGCTCGCGGCAAGAACGGCCAAAGCAACGGCAATGACAGCGAAACCGCGACTGCGCAGCGCCATCTGGCGAACCCCCGAGCCCCCATCCTGGAGCAGCTTAGCCTGCCGGATATTAGAACTTTCTTGCCCCGCTTTGGACCCCATCTCGCCCCAGACCCTCCCCGGCGATCACATTTTTTGTGGGCACTCTTGACTCCTTGCCCGGCGAGCGCATCTATGTAAATGTGAATAACATTCACACCGAAGGAAGGACCTCGATGCAACTGGTTGCGACCTTGGACGAGTACGGGAAACCGGCCTGGATCATAGCCATGATCGTCGGCTTCCTCATCTGGTGGCCCATCGGCCTCGGCGTTTTGGCCTATCTGATCTGGAGTGGACGCATGGGATGCGGAAATAGGACTCAGTGGAAGGACTACCTTACGAGCGAAGCGCGCCGCTTCGGCGGCGGCATGACGGCGTTCGGCACGACCGGCAATCGCGCCTTCGACGAATATCGCGAAGAGACTTTGCGGCGGCTGGAGGAGGAGGCGAAGGAATTCCAAGGCTTCCTGCAGCGCCTGCGTCACGCCAAGGACAAGGCCGAGTTCGACCAGTTCATGGCCGAGCGGAGCCGGGGCGCCCCCACCAGCTAGGCTGCTCGCGCGTCCCCCTGCGAAACGAGCACGAGTTGAGAGGCAACGCGTAGAGGGCGCGGGACTTCGGTCCCGCGCCTTTATCATTTTCTCGTGTTGGTCTTTCCTTGCGCTCAAGTCCGAGTAGGATGCGCGCCAATTCCCTGTAACCCGCGCGAGGACATCGATGCGTTCGACGTTGCCCCCCCTGCACCTAGTGACCCGCCATCTTGCCCTCATTGCGCTTCTGGGGGCGGCGCTGCTTTCACCGGCGGCTTTGGCCGAACCTTCGGACCTGGAGGAGCTCGCCGCCAATCCCCAGAAGTTTCTTGGCCAGGAAGTCGAGATACAGGGCTTTTGCGTCAAGGGCGGGCGCTCGGGCGACGTGCTCGGTTATGAATGCGTCACCGACGGAGGTGTCTATGTCGACGCCGACGACATCGCGCCCGACACGGCAAAGACCAAGCTGGCCGATATTTGCGGCGTCAAGCGCAGCGACGACTGCCGCGCGACGATCCGCTTCACGCCGCACTCTTACACCAGCTCGGCGGTGATCGAGGCCGGTAAGGACGTCGTCATCTTCAACACCGCGAAGGCGGAAGTCAGCTTCTAAGGTCCCGCCTAGTCGTAGCCTTCGAGCACGCTCTTGGCGCCGAACCAGCGGAACATGCGCGGCAGCACGAGCGGGCTGAACACGATCTTGATGGTGAGCCGCCGCAGCCAAAGCCGCGACCGTTCCGACGGAATGAAATAACGGGCGAAACTTGCCGCGTCTTTCTGCCGCTCGGTGACCGCCGGTTTGAGCTTTGCCGCATAGGCGGCAAAAGCGGCCGCGTAGTCGCCGTCATGGCGGGCGAGTTCCCGCGCGATCACATAGGCGCCGGCCATGGCCATGTGCGAGCCTTGCCCCGCCAGCAGCGTGAGACAGCCGCAGGCGTCGCCCAACAGCGCCACGCGGCCCTTGCACCATTCGGGCATGACGATTTGGGTGAGCGAGTCGAAGTAAATCGGCTCCTTGTCTCTATACGCCTTGAGCATGTCCTCGGCGATCCAGCCCGCACCCGCGTAGGCCTTGCGCACGAAGGCGAGGCGGTCCTGCGGCGCGACTCGCATCTCGTCATGGCGGAACACGTAGGTCGCGTCGAACCGCGTCTCGTCGAGCGGATAATACGCCGCCAGCCGGTCCTGTTCCTCGTAGAGCGAGAGTGCATGTCCGATATCGAAATTGTGGTCGCCGAGATGGAAAGCCGCGACATAGCCGCCGAGGAAACACGCGAATTGGCCCTCGTCGCTGAACACGAGACGCCGCACGCCGGAATGAACGCCGTCGGCGCCGAACACGAGCGCGTAATCGCCTTGGCTGCCGTCGTTAAACGTGACATGCACGCGCTCCTTCGTGTTGTCGATTGCCGTGATCTCCCGGCCGAAGACGATCTTCACACCCGTCGCCATGGCCCGGTCGTACAAGATGCGCTCGAGGTCCGAGCGGCGGAGATAGACATATTTCCCCCCTAGCGCGCGGTCGACGCGGGTGAGGGGCATCGACGCGTAGACGTGGCCTCGCGCGTCGACAAAATTGAACCGCTCGATCGGATAGCGGATGGCGCGAAGCGCGGGCACCAGACCCATGCGCTCGGCCACGTCCCAACCGGAGCCGAAGAAATCCATCATGTAGCCGGCGGTGCGCAGTCCTTTGTCGCGCTCGACCACGAGAAGATCGCGGCCTTGCTCTTTCAGCAGGATGGCGAGCGTGAGCCCGGCGATGCCCGCGCCGGAAATGAGAATCTTGCCGTCAACGGTCATGTCCTGCGCTTCCTATGGCTCGCGTTCACCCTCGCGTCTTCTTGGCGTCGTTCTTGCCATAGCCGCCACCGGTCGGCGTCTTGATGATGATGGCCTCGCCTGGGTCGAGCACCGTCTGGTCCGCGCCTTTCAGGCGCTCCAGCCGCCCGCTATGGCGCCTCACCCA
Source organism: Methyloceanibacter sp. (assembly GCA_035456885.1). Taxonomy (GTDB): domain Bacteria; phylum Pseudomonadota; class Alphaproteobacteria; order Rhizobiales; family Methyloligellaceae; genus Methyloceanibacter. The sequence continues at coordinate 5,962 of DATICH010000074.1, read as the reverse complement.
GTTCTCGCCCGCCTGGCCCTCGCCGCCGCCAAGCGATCCGAACGGGCGCAGCTTGCGGAAGCCTGACAGGATCGCGCAGTCCATCCGTTCCAGAAAACGGATGACGCGCAGCGTGCCGTCGCCAGCGCGCCATTTGCCGTCGCCGCCCGAGCCCCGCACGATCTCGAAGCGCTCGAGCAGCACCGGATAACGGAGTTCGAGAACCTCCGGATCGGTGAGCCGCGAATTGGTCATATGCGTCTGCACCGCAGGCACGCCGTCGAAGCCGGGACCTGCCGGCGCGCCCGAGCAGATCGTCTCGTAATATTGGTAGCTCGCATTGCCGAAGGTGAGATTGTTCATGGTGCCTTGCGCCGAGCCGAGCACGCCGAGCGCGCCATAGAGGCAATTGACGATGGTCTGGCTGGTCTCGACATTGCCGGCCGCGACCGGCGCCGGATAGCGCGGTTTCAGCATCGAGCCTTTGGGCACCACGATCTTGATCGGCTTCAGGCAGCCGGCATTGAGCGGGATGTCCTCGTCGACCAAGGTGCGAAATACGTAGAGCACGCAAGCGCGGGTGATCGGCTCAGGGGCATTGAAGGCGTCCGGCGTCTGCGCGCTGGTGCCGGTGAAGTCGACGGTCGCCTTGCGCGCCTTGCGGTCGATCTTGATGGCAACCTTGATGATGTTGCCCTGGTCGGTCTCGACCTCGAACTTGCTGTTCTTGAGTGTGGCGATCACCCGCGACACCGCTTCCGCCGCATTGTCCTGCACATGGCGCATATAGGCGCGCACCACCGGCAGCGAATAATGCCGCACCATATTGCGCAGCTCCGCCGCGCCCTTCTCGTTGGCGGCGATTTGCGCCTGCAAGTCCGCGATATTCTGAGCCGGGTTGCGCGCGGGAAAGGCGCTTCCGTTGAGCAGCTTCAGCACCTCCGCCTCGCGGAAGCGCCCCTTGGCCAGGAGCTTAAACGGCTCGATATAGACGCCTTCCTCCTCGATGCGCGTGGCCTCCGGGCTCATCGAGCCGGGTGTAATGCCGCCAATATCGGCGTGATGCCCACGCGCGGCGACGAAGAACAGGATCTCGGGCGTCGTCCTGAGGTGCGCGCCGGCCTTCGAGGCTCGCTTCGCTCGCGCCTCAGGCTGACGGCGCGCCTCGAAGGACGGTTCGGAAAACACCGGCGTCACCACAGTGATGTCGGGCAGATGCGTGCCGCCGTTATACGGCGCGTTCAGCATATAGGCGTCGCCTGGTTTCAGCCTGTCGCCGACCTCGCGCAGCACCGTCTCGACGCTCTTGTCCATCGAGCCGAGATGCACCGGGATATGCGGCGCGTTGGCGACGAGCCGTCCCTTCGCGTCGAAAATGGCGCAGGAGAAGTCGAGCCGTTCCTTGATATTGACCGAGCGCGCGGTGTTTTGCAGCGCGTAGCCCATCTGCTCGGCGACCGACACGAACAAATTGTTGAACACTTCGACCATCACCGGATCGGCCGCCTTGCCGACCCTTGCCGCTTGCTGCTTGGCGATACGGGTCAGCAGAACGTCGTTCTGCGCGGTGATCCCGGCTCGCCATTCCGGCTCGACCGCCACGGTCTGATGGTCCTCGATGATCAGCGCCGGCCCGTCGATGCTCTGGCCCGGCGCCAGATCGCCGCGCCGGAAGATCGGCGCCTCATGCCACGTTCCTTGCGTGAAAATCTCGGTCTTTGCATGCGGCGCTGCTGTGCTTCCCCCGCTCGAGGCGGTGGCGGGGCTCTCGTGCAGCGGGCTGCCGCCGCCTTGCGCCTCGACCTCGACCGCCTCGATCTCGATCTCTTTCTCCGGGCTGATGAAGCCGAAGCGCTTCTGATGCGCGACCTCGAACAAAGCGCGCATGCCGCGCAGGCTCGCCAGCGGAATCGGCAGGCTGGAATCGGTGCCCGCATAGCGGAGGTGCGCTTGTGCGATCGTCGTGATGCCGCTCGCCGCGACGCCCTGGCGCAGCAACTCCTGCTTCACTTCGTCTTCGAGCGGCGCGCGAATTTCGGCCGCCGCGGCAAGCCCCTCCTCGTCGAGCGGCTTGAGCACGCTTTGCGTGCGCGTGGCGCTGAGCGAGGCCAGCCCCATGCCGAACGCCGACAGCACGCCGGAAAGCGGATGGATCAGCACCGATTTGATGCCGAGCGCGTCGGCCACCAGGCAGGCATGCTGGCCGCCGGCGCCGCCGAAACAGTTCAGCACATATTCCGTGACGTCATAGCCGCGCTGCACCGAGATCACCTTAATGGCGTTCGCCATGTTCTCCACCGCTATCCTGATGAAGCCGTCGGCGATCTCCTCCGCCGAGCGTCCGTCGCCGAGCTTGCGCGCCAGCGTCTTGAGGGCCTTGCGCACCGACTCGGCGTCGAGCATCTCGTTCTGCGCTGGTCCGAAGAGGCGCGGAAAGAACTCCGGCTGCAGTTTGCCGGTCATCACATTGGCGTCGGTGACGGTGAGCGGCCCGCCGCGCCGATAGGCGAGGGGACCCGGGTCGGCGCCCGCCGAGTCGGGGCCGACGCGAAAACGCATGGCGTCGTAATGCAGGATCGAGCCGCCGCCGGCGGCGACGGTGTGGATCAGCATCATCGGCGCACGCACCCGCGCGCCCGCCACCACGCTTTCCAAGCTGCGTTCATAGGCGCCGTCGAAATGGCAGACATCGGTCGAGGTGCCGCCCATGTCGAAGCCGATGATCCTGGCAAATCCGGCCGCGCGCGCCGTTTCGACTGCGCCGACCACGCCGCCTGCGGGTCCCGACAGGATGGCGTCCTTGCCGCGGAACAGCCCCGCCGAGGTCAGTCCGCCCGAAGACTGCATGAACAACAGCCGGGGACGGGATGAAGCAGCCGCAAGGGCCGCGGCGACGCGGTCGACATAGCGGCGCAGCAGCGGTGAGAGATAGGCATCGACTACTGCGGTGTCGCCGCGCCCGACGAATTTCACCAGCGGGCTCACCTCGTGACTCGCGGAGATTTGCGTGTAACCGGCCGTGCGCGCCAGCGCCACCGCCTCGCGCTCGTGCTCCGGATAGGCATAAGCATGCATGAAGGCGATTGCGACCGAGGAGATGCCCTCGGCGCGCGCCGCGCGAAGCGCCGTTATCGTCGCCGAATGATCGAGCGCGGTCTCGATCGAGCCATCGGCCCGCACCCGCTCCGGCACCTCGACGACGCGCGCGTAGAGCATCGACGGCTTGACGATCTGCCGCGCGAAGATCTTGGGCCGTGCCTGGTAGCCGATCTCTAGCGCGTCGCGGAAGCCGCGGCTAACCAGCAGCAGCACCGGATCGCCCTTGCGCTCAAGCAGCGCATTGGTCGCGACGGTGGTGCCCATCCTGACGCTCGCGATCGTCTGCGCGGGCAGGGGGCGCCCCCGCGGCGCGCCCAACAGATCGGCGATGCCGGCTATCGCCGCATCGGCATAAGCTTCGGGATTTTCCGAGAGCAATTTGCGGGTGAGCAGCCGCCCGTCAGGCGCTTGCGCCACGATGTCGGTGAATGTGCCGCCCCGGTCGATGAAGAACTGCCATTTGCCCGCTCCGCTCATCCGATACGCTTGAGCCCCGCCTGGTATTGTTTCCAGCGTTTGACATAGACCTCCGCGGCGCGCGCGGTCATGGCACGCACTTTCGCGTCGGCCTCGCGCACAAGCTTTGCCGGCGCGCCGAGGATCACCGAGTTGTCGGGAAACTCCTTGCCCTCGGTGATCAGCGCGCCGGCGCCGACCAGCGAGTTCGCGCCGATCTTGGCGCCGTTGAGAATGATCGCCCCCATGCCGATCAGCGTTTCGTCGCCGATCGCGCAGCCATGCAGCACGACATTATGGCCGATCACGCAAGCCTGGCCGATGGTGAGCGGGAAGCCGGGATCGGTATGCAAGGTCGCGTTGTCCTGGATTTGCGAGCGCGCGCCGATCTCGATCCACTCATTGTCACCGCGCAGCACCGAGCCGTACCAGATGCTCACATCCGAGCCGAGCCGCACCTTGCCGACCACGGTTGCGGTCTCCGCGACCCAGTAGAGGCCGTCTTCGGGCAGCTCCGGCTTGATTCCGTCCAGCTCGTAGATCGCCATAAGGTCTCCCTAGTCTTTGAGCGCCTTGTCCGATAGTTCGTGCTCCAGCCGCGCGATCTCGGCGCGCAGCTCCCCATTCTCCAATTCGGCATACATGGCTGCGGCATTGGCCGCCAGCCGGGCGAGCATGGCGCGCTCATTGTGATCGAGATCGGTGCCTGATGTATGCGGCCCATAAAGCGACACTGCGTAGCAGCGCAACGGGCTCGACGCCGGCACGGCGAGCACCGGCCGCGCGAGTCCCTCAGGCAGGCCGGAGTCCCCCGCATCGGGAATGTTGAACGGCTTGGCTGCCACGAGCGGACGAAGCAGATCGTCGTCGGGGCTGAGCGCCTCGGCGTTGCTTCCGTCCCAGCCTTCGGCACTCGCTCCGCGTATGAAGCGGGAGCCGTCCCGGTGGAAGGCGGCGGCGGAGGTCAGCTTGAGCCTGCGGAACGGTTCGGCGGCGAGCAGCCGGTCGATCTCCGCCAGCTCGCTCGCTTTCAGCAAAGCGGAACCAATCTCTTGCTCGACGGCGTCGAGCGCGCGATTGAAATAGCGATCGACCAGATGCACCGCGCTTTCATGCAGACGTGTGATGAGAAACACAGCGACGGCGCCGATCGCCAGCCAGGTCCAGCCGGGAAGATATTCCTGGATTTGTTCGACCTTCTCGTGCAGCAGGAGTACCGGCAGACTCAAAGTGAGACCGAGAATCGTCACGCGTCGCAGCGGGATCGTCACGCTCACCACACGCCGACGGCGGATCGCCTCGAACACGAACAGGCAGAGCACGCCATTGACCAGATAGAGCAGCCCGATGATGTCCTCGCGCGGCGTGAAGTCGCCCCAGCGCGTCTCGAAGAACGTGGTCCAGGAAGCGAGCTCGGCAATCAGAAACGCCGGCAGCCCGATCAGGCAGCCCCAGATCACCCAACGCACGCGCTGATAATCTTCCGGCGTCTGCGTCTTGCGCCGCTCGAGCAGGATCGCCAGCGCGGCGAGCGCCACTGGAAAGCCGGCGAAAATCCCCGCGCGCGTGATCGCCTCGGTGTGAAAGCCGAACACGCTGCCGTAACAGGCGAGCAGCAGCAGCGCCAAGATCAGCCCGAGCCAGGGCAAGGCGCGTTCGACCGGTACCCATCGCGGTTCGATCCGATCGTTGGGGACCCGCAGCACGAACTGTAGGAGTCCCGCATATCCAGCGGCCTGTGCGATGCAGCCGAGGACGTTCTGCGCGAGAAGCAACACGGGCCATTGCTGGAGAAGGGCGTAGAACGCGTAAGCCTGCCCCGGATTGAACCAATTCACGTAAAGAAAGAAGCCCCAGCTCATCCGACCCGGACGCGTCCAAACCAGCCACGCCGCCGCGAGGATCACCGCGATCCCGGCGATCTGATCGAGCAGGATCACCGTGCGCACCACGAAGTTCGATGGCGCCTGCACGGCCATCAAGGTCACCTCCCGCGCCGGCTCCGTGTCGCTCGGGGCAAGCGCGATGGTGAAGCTTTGGCCGGGCAGCACATAATCCACCCCGCCAAGCACGGCGAGCGCGTCGCGGCATCTGGCATGGTCGCCGGGCAGGCAATGCATTTGCTCGAGGTCGATCCGGTCGCCGGCACGCAATCCCGCGCGCCACGCCGGAGAGGCGGCTTCGTTGGGGAAGGGCCCCTCGACGTCGTAGATCAGCCCGTCATTGTTGGCGAAGAATCCCAGCGAGCCGAGCGGCTGCACCACCCTGATCAGGTCGGGCACGATCATCGCCAGCCCCCACAGGGTGAGGACAATGAGCAGGAGCCGGCTGGGTGTCATCGCGGTCGTCACGTCAGTTACATCCGGCAAGTGTGGATAAGCGTGACGCTTGCATTGCCTGGATCGCCTAAGCAATCCGTAATTGCACG
>DATICH010000073.1:0-4628 GCA_035456885.1 Methyloceanibacter sp. | reverse complement strand
CGGAATAACGGCGGATTTTTGCGGTTTACGGGTTGCGCCGCGCGTCCATCCGCGCCATGTGATTGCGCATGACGGACACAGTCTCCCACCGCTTCTGCGTCGCGCCGATGATGGAGTGGACCGACCGTCACTGCCGCTATTTCCTGCGGCTGATCTCGGCGCGGGCCTTCCTCTACACCGAGATGGTGACGGCGGAAGCCGTACTCCACGGCAATCGCGAGCGCGTGCTCGGGTTTTCAGCCGAAGAACACCCGGTCGGGCTTCAGCTCGGCGGCTCGGAGCCCGCCAAGCTCGCCAAAGCGGCGGAGATCGGCGCGGATTACGGCTATGACGAGATCAATTTGAATATCGGCTGCCCGTCGGACCGCGTGCAATCGGGGCGGTTCGGCGCCTGTCTGATGGCCGAGCCCGAGCTCGTCGTCGATTGCGTCGCGGCGATGGCCGCGGCAGTTGCGCTTCCCGTCACAGTGAAATGCCGCATCGGCATCGACGACCAGGACACCGAGCAGAGCCTGGACCGCTTCATCGATCGCGTCGCCGAAGGGGGATGTAAGACCTTCATCGTGCATGCGCGTAAGGCGTGGCTCGACGGGCTGAGTCCGAAGGGCAATCGCCAAGTGCCGCCGCTCGACTATGAGAGGGTGTTTCGACTCAAGGCGCGCCGGCCGGATATCGAGATCATCCTGAACGGCGGGATCGAGTCCTTCGCCAACGCCGAGGCGCAATTGCCGCAGGTCGACGGCGTCATGCTCGGTCGCGCGGCCTATGCCGATCCGTATTTGCTGGCCGAGGTCGATCGCGTGTTGTTTGGCTCGGATAGCGGGCCGGTGTCACGGCTCGATGTGCTCGACCGCTTCAGGCCCTATGTCGAGCGGCAGCTGGTGGGGGGTGCTCGGCTCAATCAATTGACGCGGCACATTCTCGGGCTGTTCCACGGTCAGCCGCGTGCCCGGGCCTTTCGCCGGCATCTGGCCGAGAACGCGCATCTCGACGGCGCGGGACTTGAGGTGCTGGACGCAGCGCGCCGCATTGTTGCGGGCGAGGAGCCTTCCGCGTTGCTGGCGGCAGAATAGCTAGCCGGCCTGACGCGAGGGCTTCTTGCGTTCGAATAGGGCGAGCAGTTCCGGCCCGTCGATGAAGCGGGCCGTACGATCGCAATAGTCGCGATAGGACGCGCCGTAGTGCCGCTCCAGCCACGCCTCCTCGACCAGCGCCATCAGCACGTAGGCGCCGCTCATCAACGCCGCGAGCGGCAAAGCGAGCCATGAATTGGCGCAAATCGCCAAACCCATCAGGCCGACGATGGAGGAGGCATATTGCGGGTTGCGGCTGAAACGGTAGAGCCCGTGGCGCACCAGGCCGTCGGCCCCGCAATAGGTGTTGCCCAGGCCGAGATTGAAATAGCCGCACACGGTGATACCGAAGCCAACAAGGAATAGCGGCAGGCCGATGAGATAGCGACTCGCAGCGAGCAGGCCCGCGCCATTCCAATCCAACAGCGCGACGGCGAAGGTCAGCACCATGCCGCCGCGGAACAATCCCCAGAAGGTCAGACTCTGCCAGCTTCCCGGCTCGGGTGTCGGCCAAATGCGGAAGGGCGGAGCGAGATAGGTGCGCAGCAGAAGAAGATCGAGCGTGGCGCCGGCAGCGAGACCTGCTGCGAAGACTAGACTGGTGAAAACGAAATCGGTCATGGCACGCGGGCAAACAAGCAGATTCGTTTTGCAGATTTGCGACAGACAGCTGACGGTTCTGTGGCGCCGGTCTCCTAGATTTTCTGATTGTATTCGCCAACCTCGGGATGCTTACCGAGCTCTGCGTCGATCTCGGCGAAGATCGCCCGCATGTTCTCCTCCGAGGTCGGGCTCTCCACCACCACGACGAGCTCCGGCTTGTTGGAAGACGCGCGCACCAGCCCCCAGGTGCCATCGTCGAGCACGATCCTGATGCCATTAACGGTGATCAACTCGCGGATTTTCTGCCCGGCAAGCTCGCCACCATTAGCCGCGACTTCCTTGAAGTGGTCGACCACGCGATCGACGACCGCATATTTCTTCTCGTCGTCGCAATGCGGCGACATGGTCGGTGACTGCCAAGTGCGCGGCAATGCGCGCTTCAGCTCGGCGAGGGTCTTGCCGGGATTGCGCTCGAGCATGTCGAGCACCGCGAGCGCCGCCACGAGACCGTCGTCATAACCCCGCCCGAGTGGCGGATTGAAGAAAAAATGGCCTGATTTCTCGAAGCCGACCAGCGCGCCGGTCTCGTGGCTGTAGCGCTTGATGTAAGAATGTCCGGTCTTCCAGAACATGGTGTTGGCGCCGTGCTCTTTCAGCACCGGATCGGTGAGGAAAAGGCCGGTCGATTTCACGTCGGCGACGAACAGCGCGCCGGGATTGCGCGCGGCGATGTCGCGCGCCAGCATCACGCCGACCTTGTCGGCGAAAATGGCGTCGCCTTCATTGTCGACCACGCCACAGCGGTCGCCGTCGCCGTCGAACGCAAGTCCGAGGTCGGCACCATGCGCGAGCACCGCATCGCGAGTCGCGTTCAGCATGGCGAGATCTTCCGGGTTGGGATTGTGCGCCGGGAAGGTGTAGTCGAGCTCGCAATTGAGCGGGACGACCTCGACGCCGAGTTCGCTCAGGACGTGCGGCGCAAAGGCGCCGGCGGTGCCATTGCCGCAGGAGACCACGGCCTTCATCGGGCGGCGAAATTTCGGGCGCTTGAGCAGATCGGCCATGTAGCGCTCAGGCAGGTCCGGTACGTAAATGTAACGCCCGCCCTCATTATGCTGCGCGAACTCGGCGTTGAGCACGATCTCCTTTAGCGCGGTCATGTCTTCGGGCGCGAAGGTGAGAGGCCGCTGCATGCCCATCTTTATGCCGGTCCAGCCATTGTCGTTGTGGCTCGCGGTGACCATGGCCACGCCTTCGACATCGAGAGCGAATTGGGCGAAATAGGCCATGGGCGAAAGCGCAAGCCCGATATCGTGCACTTCGGCGCCGCCGGCCATGAGGCCCGTGGTCAGCGCCGCCTTCACCGCCGCCGAGTAAGAACGATAGTCGTGACCGACCACCACTCGTACCGGCACGCCGCGCGCGCGCATGAGAGTGGCGAGCCCGAGACCGACGGCCTGAAGCCCGAGTAGGTTGATCTCGTCGGGGAACAGCCAGCGCGCGTCATATTCGCGAAAGCCGGTGTGCTTGACGAAGGGTAGCCGTTCGAATTCGGCGGTATTGGGAACGAGGTCCTGGCGGGGCTTGGGGAGCATGCTGCGTCTTAAGGGATTTTGGTCTGCGTTCCAACAACCGGCGGTGCGGCACGGTTCCCCGAGCGGGCCGTTATTGGACCAGGATCAGTTCTCCGCCGCGAATTTGAAAGCTTCTCAACCGACCGAGAAAGCTCATGCCCAGCAAATTGGTGGCGAGCGCGCCCTTCTCGGCGACCACGGCAGGGACACCGTGCAGGGTAATGTCCTCGATACGCACGCGGTCCAAGGTCACCGGTGCGACGCGGGCGGTGCCGTTGGCGGTCTCGGCCAGACCCGAAAAATCGAGACTGTGCGGCGATAAGCCCAGCCGTGCCGCATTTTCGTAGGTGAGCACCACCAAAGTCGCGCCGGTATCGGCCATGAAGTGCGCCGGCCGCCCATTCACCTCGGCGGGGAAGAGGAAATGCCCGCGCGCATCGGCCTTGAGCCGCACCTCGCCGGCGAAGCCGCTCTTCACGGGCGGCTTGGTCTCGCTTCGCCCGGCGATCACTGGAGCGCTGCCGCCGGGGCCGAGCGCCGCTCTAATATCGTCGAAGAAATAGATCAGCGCGGCGCCACCGAGCGCGATCGCGCCCCATAGCAGCGCCTCGTGCAGCACATGTCTTGCGGCCGAACCCATCGACGCCTCGCCGGAAACCGGCGCCCGCGCGGTCCTCAGCCGCGCAAAGTCAGGAAATCGCCGGAGAATTCATAGGAGCGCAGGCGGCTTAAGAAACTCATACCGAGCAGGCTCTGGGTCAGCGCCCCGGGCTGGGCCACCAGGGCGTTGACGCCTTTGCGGTCGAGCGGGCCGATCGATACCTCGTCGAGGCGAACGCGTGCCGCCACGGTGCGGCCATTGGCGGTCAGCACCGGCACCCGATAAGTGAGGCCCGTGACGTCGATGCCGGCCTTCTTGGCATCCTCGGGCCTAAGCACGATGGTCGAGGCGCCGGTATCGACGATCATGGAGACGGTCTTGCCGTTCACCTTGGTAATGACGGTGAAATGGCCGTCGAGACGCTTGCGGATGCGGACCTCGGTGAGGCCGCCGGAGCTCTGCTCGACAGTCATGGCGCTGCCGGGCAGGAGTTCGCCCACGACCCGAGCGGCCATCGGCATCAGGTCGTCTTTATAGGCGTAGAGCGTGACAAGGCCGAGCCCGAGCGCGAGCCAAGTAACGGCGTCGCGCGCCATCGAGCCGGCGCGCCCGCGATAACTCCCCAGCATGCTGCCGCCGATGAACACGAGCAGCGCGAGCAGCAGGGAGACATAGCCGAAGGTCGTCGCGTCGATGCCGGCGATCATGCCCGACTCGTTGGAGATCAGGAGCATGGCGGCCATCGCCAGGATGAACAGAGCAACCCAGGTGGTCACG
>DATICH010000072.1:0-21153 GCA_035456885.1 Methyloceanibacter sp. | reverse complement strand
AGGCGACGGAGCTGTTGCAGTTTCTTAGAGGCAAGCTCTCCAAGATCGAGCTTCCGGCCGAGATCGAGTTTCGGGACGAACTGCCGAAGACCATGATCGGCAAGCTGTCGAAGAAGGAGCTGCGCGCGGGTCACGGCGCGCAGCCGAAGCGCTGATCCCGAGACGGAATATGCGCCGCTAGCAGCGCCGCAGCGTTACCGCAGCCAGGGCAGGAAGGGGTCCGCCTGTTGCTGCTGCCGCCGCAGCAAGCGCCTCTGTCTCCGCGTCAACGGGACTTCCTCGACCATCGCGGCTTCAGCCGTGGTGGTACCCGCCTCATCGGCGGACTCGGCATCTACCTGAGCCGTATTGGCTTCTTGCGGCGCCGGTGCAGCCTGGCCCGATGCAGGCTTCGCTGCAGGCGGCGTGCTGGCGGCAGCCGTGGCGATCACCGGCTTCGGCTTCGCCTTGGGCTTCGGCTGCGGCGCCGCGACCGGCTCGCCCGACTTTGTAGTCGTTGCGGCGGCAGGCGCCACATTCGATGCCTCGGTCTCGGCTGGGACCGGTTCCGCCATCACCATCATGCTGGAGACGTCCTCGCCGGAAAGCTGCTTGGCGGTATCCGGCGCGTTAGGCAGGCTGAGAAAGCCGTAACCCTGCTGCCAATTATATTCGGCGGTCGGCGCGACATTCTCGACCACCTCTTCGCTGACCAGGGCTACCGGCGTCACGGTGGCGACGGCGTCCGGCTGCCGCGCGGGCGGCGCGGGCGGCGCTTCGGGCGCGGCCACGACCTGCGCCTCTACCGGTGCAGGCGCGCGGTCGGGCAGACCGGGGGTCACCGCTTCGGCGCTCGGCGCGGCCGCAGCGAGCGCGGCCGGCGGTGCGGACGGCTTAATCGACGCTTCGATCTGCTCGGTGCCTTCGACAGGCGCGGTGGGTTTCAGCTCCTCAGGCGGAGGCGAAGTTCTGAGCCAATGCCGCTCCCCACAGAGCAGCCAAGCCTTGCAGCCTTTGAGCAGAATTTTGGTGCGCGACAAGACGGTGAGCGTGGCGCTGTAAATCTTGCCGTCCTCGGGATTGTAAATCTTGCCGGTCCAGGTGGACGGCGCGCTCGGCGCGAGGCCGGTGAAGATGGTGAGGCCGACGATCTGCCGGTTGCGCAGCGAGGTATTCTCATTACGGACGTCGGTGAGCGGCTTGCCGTTGCGGCCGAGCGGGTCCTTGAGCCAGGCGATCTTGGCGCAGAGCAGCTTCTTGCCCGTGCCGCACTTGAAAACCTGAATCTTCGACTCGCGCTCAGCATCCGGCTTCATCCAATAGCCGGTAGGATCGGCCGAGGCCGCCTGGGATTGACTGGCAGAAGCAAGGAGGACAGCGGTCGCGAACCCCATCGCCGCGGCGAACGCATAATGCCTCATCGTAAGCACCTCCGTAAAAGTCGCGCCGGTGGCGCATCTGGCGCCATGGCAATCACGTCTCTTGCCCCCTGTCCCTGACCTGCCTCAATGAGTCCCTCTGTTTGCGCTCCGGCGCGCTTCACGCGCGCTCATTGTCTGGTTCGGCCCTCTCGGCCCTAGACTTCCGTGTTGGATCCCACCCCTTCAAGGATGGCGGCGACACCCATGCCGCCCGCCGTACAGACCGATATCAAACCCCTTCGACTCCCCTGACTATGCAGGAGTTTGGCCAAAACTGCCAGGATTCGCGCCCCGGTAGCCGCAAAAGGATGCCCGAAAGCTATTGACGAGCCCTTGACGTTCAGCCGGGTCCGGTCGATCGGCCCCAGGGGCTCGTTCCGGCCCAGACGGCGGCGGCAGTAGTCCTCGGATTCCCATGCCTTCAACGTTGCCAGCACCTGCGCAGCAAAGGCCTCGTGAATCTCATAATAATCAAAATCCTGAAGCGCGAAACCGGCTTGCCCTAGGAGATCGCTCACGGCAACCGTAGGCGCCATCAGAAGTCCTTCTCCTTGCACGAAATCTACGGCAGAAGTGCGGCCCATGGTCAGGTAGGCCTGGATGGGAATTCCGCGGCTTTTGGCCCATTCCTCGGAGGCGAGCAGGACCGTGGCAGCGCCATCGGTGAGCGGCGATGAGTTGCCCGCAGTGATGGTTCCAGAGCCTGAGCGGTCGAAGGCAGGCTTCAACTCGGCCATTTTCTCCAGCGAGATGTCCTCACGGAGGTTGTTGTCGCGGAACACGCCGGCACAAGGGACCACGAGGTCGTCCATGAAGCCCTCGTCATAGGCGCCAGCCGCCTTCTTGTGGCTCTCATAGGCCAGAAGATCCTGGGCTTCGCGGGTGATTCCCCATTCCTTGGCCATCAGTTCGCAATGCTCGCCCATGCTCAAGCCGGTGCGCGGCTCGGCGGTCGAGGGCGGCTGCGGGGCGAGCTCGCCGGGAAGGAAGCCCTTGAAGACGGCCGCCTTCTGGCCGAAACCGCGGGCGCGGGAGGCTTTGACCAGGCGCTGGGCGAATTTCCGCTGAAATACCACCGGCGCGTCGCTGGTCGTGTCGGAGCCGAGCGCGATGCCCGATTCGATCTGTCCGGCGGCAATCTTGGCGGCGAGGCCGAGCGCGCCCTGGAGGCTCGTGCCGCAGGCCTGCATCATGGTGATGCCCGGGGTGGTGGGCGCGAGCGCGCTGCCGATCACCGCTTCGCGGGCGAGGTTCCAGTCCTTGGCATGGGTCACCACCGCGCCGCCGACCACCTCGTCGATATGCGCGCCATGCAAGGCGAAGCGATCGACCAGGCCGCCGAGCGCCGTGACCAACATGTCGAGATTGGTGAGCTCGGCGTAAGCCGTGTGCGAGCGGCAGAAGGGGATGCGCGAGCCTCCCAGAACCGCAACGCGCCGCATCGAAGCTTCAGCCATGGTTGCTTTCGGGCTCCCGTTGTTGTGCGTCAAGCCGCCGCGGCGGAGCGCGCCGCCTGCTCTTGCGCGCGCTTATAGTGCAGCGGGCCGCCGCGGAACGGCGCGAAGCCGGTACCGAAGATCACCCCGGCATCGACGTGATCTGCATTGGCGACGACCCCTTCTTTCAGCACGCGCTCGGCTTCGTCGAGCATCGGCTGCACCAGCTCGCGGCCGAGGCGCTCCAACTCGGCTTGGTCGTAGGTGACCTCTTCCCGCTTCGGCTTGCCCTGCTCCCACACATAGAAGCCCTCGCCCGACTTCTTGCCGAGCTTGCCCTGCTGCACCAAGGTCTCGAGCACGTTGCCGTCCTTGGGCGCGAGGTGAAGCTCCTTGCCGACGTGATTGGCGATGTCGAGGCCAACCATGTCCATCAGCTCGAGCGGGCCCATCGGCATGCCGAATTTGAGCGCGGCCTGGTCGATCTTTTCGCGCGGCTCGCCGAACTGGTAACGGCGTACCGCCTCCATCATGTAGGGCGCGAGCACGCGATTGACGAGGAAGCCGGAGACGCTCTTCACGATCAGCGGCAGCTTGTCGATGGCGGTGACGAAGGCGCAGGCCTTGCGCACTTCCTCTTCGCGTGTCTGCTCGCCGCGCACGACTTCGACCAGCGGCAATTGCGCCACCGGATTGAAGAAATGCAGCCCCACCAGACGCCCCGGATCGGCAAGCGGCTTGGCGATGTCCTCGAGCCGCAGCGAGGACGTATTGGTGGCGAGCACCGCGCCGGGCTTCACTTCCTTCTCCAGCTTCTGGAACAGGCTCTGCTTGACGTCGAGCTTCTCGACAATCGCCTCGATCACCACGTCGGCATGTTTGACGTGCTTGCCGCCGGGATCGGCGATCAGCCGCGCCATGGCGGTCTCGATGGCGAGCGGAGTGCGGAGCTGCCGGCGGAACAGGCTCTTGGCGCGGGATAGCGCCTTTTTGATCTGCGCCTCGTCGAGATCCTGAAGGCTCGCGTGCATGCCTCGCGTCACGCACCAGGCGGCGATGTCGCCGCCCATCGTGCCGGCGCCGATCACATGCACCTTGCGTGGCTTGAAGCCGTCCTTCGGCGCCTCGTCCTTCAGCATTTCGGATAGCTTGAACACGCGGCGCAGATTGCGGGACGTCTCGCTCGCCATCAGCGGCGTGAACATCTCCGTCTCGGCGAGCCTCATGCGCGCCGGATCGTCGCCATGACGCTCGAAAAGATCGATCAGACGGAACGGCGCCGGATAATGCTCCTCGCGTACCTTCTCCGTCGTCTTGGCGCGCATCTGCTTGGCGAGCAAGGAACGCACCGGCTGCTTCAGCATCAGCCGCTTCCACCACGGCGCGCCCTTGGAATGCCGCTTCTGCAGTACCGCCTTGCGCGCGGCCCAACGCAAACTGTGGCGAGTCGGCACCAGCTGGTCGACGAATCCCATCGCCTTCGCCGCCGTGGGGCGCAGCATGCGGCCGGTTAGCATGGCGGTCATCGCGTCCATCGGCCCCGCCGCCTCGATCGCGCGCACCGTGCCGTTCAGCCCCGGGAAGATGCCGAGCTTGACCTCGGGGAAGCCGAGCCGGGTCGCCTCCTCGCGATCGGCGACGCGCCAGTCGCAGGCGAGCGCAAGCTCGAGTCCGCCGCCGAGGCAATAGCCGTGGATGGCGGCGACCACCGTGACCGGTAGCCGGTCGATGCGGTCGATCAGCTCGAGCGTCTGCCGCACCACCTCGGTGATCTTCGCCTCGGTGTCGAAATCCTTGAACTCGCGGATGTCGGCGCCGGCGATAAAGCTCGACTCTTTGGCGCTCATCAGCACGAGGCCCTTGACCTCGCCCCGCATTGCCGCCTCCTCGACCGCCTTGACGATCTCGCCAAGCTCCTCGGTCGGGCGGCGGCCGAGCGAGTTCATGCTCTCGCCCTTACGGTCGAAGATCGCCCAGGCGATGCCTTCGAAGTCGACGCTGAAGCGCCAATCCTGCAACTCGGGGAGCGTGGTCGCCATGGTCTGACTACTCGGCGGCAATGTGTTTCGCTTCGGGTTTGCTGTCGGCCTTCGGCGGCGCCGATTGCCTGCGGCCGGCGACCTCTTCAGGGGCGAAGTCGTCGACGGCGACGACGCGGGCGACAAGATCGCGCAACTCCGCGAGATCGAGTGCTTCCGACTCGGTCAGGACGCCCTTCGCCTCGGCTTCGGCGATCCAGTCGCGATCATGGAAGCGCCTCACCTCGCCCTTGCGGATGGCGCGCTCGAGTTTCCGGTCGGCCTCCTCGCAGGCCACGGCTCGCTGAAGCGTATAGTCGAGCAGGCCGGCCCGGTCGCCCGGATCATCGGAAATGAAGATGTCCCTGGTGAGACGGTCGCGGAACGCGCCGGGCTCGAGCGCCGCGCGCACGATCTCTTTGCCTTCGCGATCGCTCGCGGGACGACGCCGCGCGCCGAGTGGAAATACCAGCGGCGCCATCAGCCACGCGGCCCAACGCTGCGGGAAGTTGCGCAACACGCCGAGCAGCGCCTGATCGAAACGGTCGAGACAGTTTCTGGCACAATAGTCCACCAGCTTGAGGTCCTCCCGCGGACGTCCGTCGTCGTCGAAACGTTTCAGCAGGCAAGACAGCAGATAAAGTTCGGCGAGCGCATCGGCCATGCGGCCGGTGATCTTCTGCTTCACCTTCAGGCCGCCGCCGAGCAGCGCCACGGTGAGGTCGGCGACCAGCGCGAAGGAACGCGACGCGCGCGCGAGCTGCCGCCACCAATGCCGGGTGAGACCTGCATCGGCCGGGCGATCGGCAAAGGCGCCGAAGGTCAGATTGTGCCAGAAGGCGCCGGCCGCGTTGGACAGCGTGAAGCGGGTATGCGCGTCGAGGGTCCGTTCGAAAGTCTCGATCCCGCGCTCCGCATTCTGGTCCTGGACCGCCTCGATCTCGGTGAACAGATAAGGGTGACTGCGCAGCGCGCCTTGCGCGAAGGCGATCAAGGTGCGGGTCAGGATATTGGCTCCCTCCACGGTGATGCCGACCGGCACCATCTGGTAGGCGCCCTGGATATAGTTCGAGGGGCCGTCGCAAATTCCCTTGCCGCCATGGATGTCGAGCGCGTCGTTGACGCATTGGCGCATGCGCTCGGTGGAGACATATTTCAGCAGCGCGGAGATCACCGCGGGCTTCTCGCCGGCGGAGACCATCGAGGCGGTCACGGCGCGCGCGGCTTCGATCGCGTAGGCCGACTCGGCCATGCGCGCAAGCGGCTCCTCCACGCCCTCCATGTAGCCGATCGGCAGGTTGAACTGCTTGCGGATGCGGGCATAGGCCGTGCTCCACCTGAGCATCGCCTTGGCCGCGGCGGCGCTGGTCGCCGGCAACGAGATAGAGCGTCCGGCGGCGAGGCAGCTCATCAACATGCGCCAGCCCTGCCCGGCCCGTTCCTGCCCGCCGATAATCCAGTCCAGCGGGATGAACACGTCGCGCCCGCGCGTCGGGCCGTTGGGGAAGGCAGCGCCTCCCGGCAAATGCCGCCGCCCGATCTCCACTCCCGGATGATCGGTCGGGACCAGCGCCAAGGTGATGCCGATATCCTCGCCGCGATCGAGATGGTTGTCGGGATCGAACAAGCGGAAAGCGAGGCCGAGCAAGGTCGCCTTGGGCGCGAGCGTGATATAGCGCTTGTCCCAATTCAGCCTGACGCCGAGCACCTCCTTGCCCTCGTGCATGCCGCGCGTGACCACGCCGATGTCGCGCATCGAGGCCGCATCCGACCCCGAGAACGGGCCGGTGAGCGCAAAGCATGGAATCTCCTCGCCGCGGGCGAGTCTGGGCAGGAAATGCGCCTTCTGATCCTCGGTGCCGTATTTCTCGATCAACTCGCCGGGGCCGAGCGAGTTCGGCACCATGACGATGGTGACGCCGTCGGCGCTGCGCGATGAGATCTTGCCAAGGACGAGGGACTGCGCCTGGGCGGAGAAACCGAGCCCGCCATGCTCTTTGGAGATGAGCATGCCGAGGAAGCCGTGGTCGCACGCGAAGCGCCAGATATCGTCAGGGATGTCGTGCAACTCGTGGCGGATTTTCCAATCGCTGAGCTTCTTGCAGAGCTCGGTGGTGGGGCCGTCGAGAAATGCGCGTTCCTCGGGCGTGAGCGTGATCGGCGGAACGCGACGGAGCTTGGCGAAGTCGGGGGTGCCGGAGAAGAGTTGCGCGTCCCAACCGACAGTGCCCGCTTCGAGCGCCTCGCGCTCGGTCTCGGAGATCGCCGGCAGCGCCCGTTTGAGAGCGCGATAGGCCGGCAAGGTGACGTATTTGCGTTTGATCTCGGGGAAGCTCGCGGCGAACAGAAGTCCGGCGATCAGCCAGCCGAACAGCGACCAGAGCGTAAACACCGGCCAATGCAGCTCGCCATGGCCAAGGCCCAATTGCGCCGCCAAGGCGATGGCGGCCACAGCCGAGGCCCAGGCCCGCAGCGAGGCGCCGTGCATGGCCATGGCAAGCAGGGCCAGGAAGCAAATAAGCGCAAAAATGACCTCAGCCATGGGCGGCCTCTAACATCGCCTCGGCCCCGAATTGTCCCCGACTGAAGCCCTGTTGCGGACCCGGCCTCCGCGCCGGCGTGAAGCGCGCGAGCAGGCATTTTTGCCCTCTATGGTCCGGATGTGCCATCGACTCAAGCTCTTTCCTGGCCCCAGGGCCCGATCGCTACTAAGCGGCGAATCATTTGCGGGTTCCTTATCTTAGGGACAACTCTTACCGGGCGAATTAACGCCCGAGCTTCCTTGTGCGGCGAGGATGAATTGGCTAAGCAGGCCTTATAGAAACCGGCCGCCAAGGCCGGCTGGGCAAGGATAGCGCCATGGCAGAGCCAGAGCGACCGCAGCTCAACCCTTATCAAGTGGAGCTCGAGGCCGGCAAACGCTACGCTTGGTGCCGCTGCGGGCGCAGCCAGAAGCAGCCGTTCTGCGACGGATCGCATGCCGGAACCGGGATCGAGCCCTTGATGTTCACGGCGGAGCGGACCGAGCTTGCGTTGCTTTGCGGCTGCAAGGACACCGGCGACCCCCCCTACTGCGACGGATCGCATTTGCTGCTCTAATCCGCGTAATCGCCCACCCAGATTGCCGCGAAATTCCGGATCGTCCGCGTCACGAGCGTCACGATAAGCGCGTTGGCGGCCCAAGCCCTTCTTGCTAGAAAAGAGCTGCCGTTCGTGCGGGGGCACGGCGGCTCGATAGGCCTGTGCAGGGGGCAGGCGAAGGCCGATGGCCTATTTCCTTCAGCAGCTGATCAACGGGATCGCGCTCGGCTCGATCTACGGCCTGATCGCCATAGGCTACACCATGGTCTACGGCATCATCGGCATGATCAATTTCGCCCATGGCGACATCTTCATGGTCGGCGCCTTCATCGCGTTGATCGCCTTCCTCGCGCTCTTGGCGATCGGCGTCACGGCGATTCCGTTAGCGCTGTTGATCGTGCTGATCATCGCCATGCTGCTTACCGCCGTGTGGGGCTGGACGGTGGAGCGCCTCGCCTACCGGCCCTTGCGCGAATCCTTCCGGCTGGCGCCGCTGATCACCGCGATCGGCATGTCGATCGTGCTGCAGAATTTCGTGCAGGTCGCGCAAGGCGCGCGGGTGAAGCCGCTGCAGCCGGTGGTGACCGGCGGCTACACGCTCTACGAACAGGGCGGCTTCGCCGTCAATGTCTCGAACATCCAGATTCTGATCGTCGCGACCACCCTGATGCTGATGACGGTGTTCTGGCTGATCATCGCCCGCACCGCCCTCGGCCGGGCGCAACGCGCCTGCGAGCAGGACCGGCTGATGGCCTCGCTGTCCGGCGTCGATGTCGATCGCACCATCTCGCTCACCTTCGTGCTCGGCGCGGGACTCGCCGCAGTCGCCGGGCTGCTCTATCTGCTCTATTACGGCGTGATCGATTTCTATATCGGCTTCGTCGCCGGGATTAAGGCCTTCACCGCCGCAGTGTTCGGCGGCATCGGCTCGCTGCCGGGGGCGATGCTGGGCGGACTGATCATCGGCCTGATCGAGACCTTCTGGTCGGCCTATTTCACCATCGAGTACAAGGACGTGGCGGCGTTCTCGATGCTGGCCATCGTGCTCATCTTCTTCCCCACCGGGCTGCTCGGACGTCCCGAGGTGGAAAAGGTCTAGGCGCCTTGGCGGAGCCCGGTACATCGTTCAGCCAGCGGCTCCAAGCGGCCCTCATCGACTCCCTGCTCGCTGGCATCATCGCCTTCGCGCTGTTCAGCCTGCTGCTCGGCTTCAAGACCGTCGACAGCGTCACCGGACTGACCTTGGAACCGCGGCCAAGGCTGCTTGCTTACGCCGTCGGCGTCGTCATGCTGGGCCGGTTCCTGCTCAATCTGTTCGTGTGGAACGCCGACTATCCGGTCACGCGTCCTTTCGCCAAGCTGTTCACCAGCGAGCCGTTCGACCGGTTCGACCTCATGGTGCTCGGCGGCACCGCGCTGTTTGCCGCGACCTTGTTCGCCGCCGGGTTGCTGTTCCGGAACGCCGGCGCGCAGCTCGTCGCCCAAGCGGTGTTGATCCTGGTCGGCGCCGGGGTGATCCGCCGGCTCATCGTCTCCTATTTTCCCGACCTGCCTTACGCCCGCATCCTGACGCTTGGCGGCATCGCCTTCGCCGTGCTGTTTCCGATCATCGGCTATCTGCTCAACAAGGCGTTCGGCCTCGGCCTGCCGCTGCGCTATCTGCTCGACCTGTCGATCCTGGTGCTTACCTACATCATGCTCGGCTGGGGGCTGAATATCGTGGTCGGTCTCGCCGGGCTGCTCGATCTCGGTTATGTCGCCTTCTATGCGGTCGGCGCCTATACCTTCGCGCTGCTCGCCACGCATTTCGGCATGGGCTTCTGGATCTGCCTGCCGATCGCCGGTGCGGCGGCGGCGCTTTGGGGCATCATTCTCGGTTTCCCGGTGCTCAGGCTGAGAGGCGACTACCTCGCCATCGTTACCCTGGCCTTCGGCGAGATCATCCGCATCGTGCTGCTCAACTGGACCGAGGTGACCAACGGGCCGAACGGAATTTCCGGCATCCCCAAGCCGACCTTCTTCGGCCTCCCCTTCGCGCCCAGCGGCGAGAGCTTCAGCGCCTTTTTCGGACTCAAATTCGACCCGCTGCACGGCATCATCTTTCTCTATTATGTGATCCTGGTGCTGGCGCTGACCACCAACCTGGTGACTCTGAGATTGCGGCGCTTGCCGATCGGCCGCGCCTGGGAGGCGCTGCGCGAGGACCAGATCGCCTGCCGCTCGCTCGGCATCAACACCACCATGACCAAGCTGTCGGCCTTCGCTATCGGCGCCATGTTCGGCGGCTTGGCGGGCGCCTTCTTCGCCACCCGCCAGGGCTTCATCAGCCCGGAAAGCTTCACCTTCATCGAATCCGCCATCATCCTCGCCATCGTCGTGCTGGGCGGCATGGGCAGCCAGCTCGGCGTGGCGATCGCCGCCATCGTCATGATCGGCGGCTTCGAGGCGCTGCGCCACACCGCGGGCTTGCAGAGCATTTTCGGCACGGGCTTCGACCCCGCGCTCTACCGTATGCTGCTGTTCGGCGTCGCCATGGTCGGCATCATGGTGTGGCGGCCGCGCGGCCTGATCGCCACGCGCGCACCCTCCATCTCGCTCGATGAGGCGCGGCCGATCAGCGCCGATCTCGTCAAAGAGGGGCGCGCATGAAGCCCTGGCAGAAAGATCCCCTGCTCAAGGTCGAGCACCTCACCATGCGCTTCGGCGGGCTAACCGCGATCGACGACGTCTCCTTCGAGGCCGGCAGGCGCGCCATCACCGCGCTGATCGGCCCGAACGGCGCGGGCAAGACCACCGTGTTCAATTGCATCACCGGCTTCTACAAGCCCACCGAAGGCGCCATCGAGCTGCGCCAGCCGGACGGCACCTTGTTCCGGCTGGAGCGGCTCGACGACCACGAGATCAACTGGCGCGCCAAGGTCGCCCGCACCTTCCAGAACATCCGGCTGTTCCCCGGCATGACGGCGCTGGAAAATCTGATGGTGGCGCAGCACAACGTACTGATGCGCGCCTCCGGCTATACGTTCGGTGCCATTCTCGGCATCGGCGGCTTCGCTCAGGCCGAGGCGGAGGCGGTGGAGCTCGCGCGTCATTGGCTCGATCGGGTGGGGCTCCAGTCCCGCGCCGACGCGCCGGCCGGTGACCTTCCTTACGGCGAGCAGCGCAAGCTTGAGATTGCCCGTGCCATGTGCACGCGCCCGCTGCTGCTATGCCTCGACGAGCCCGCCGCCGGACTGAATGCGCGCGAGACCGAGGGGCTGAATGAGTTGCTCCACTCGATCCGCGAGCGCGAAGGCATCGCCATCCTGTTGATCGAGCACGACATGAGCGTGGTGATGCGCATCTCCGACCACGTCATCGTGCTGGATTACGGCGAGAAGATCGCCGACGGCACGGCCGAGGAGGTGCGCAACGACCCGCACGTCATCGCTGCCTATCTCGGCGTTCCCGACGAGGAACTGCCGGAGCTTAGGCAGGAGCTTCGCCCATGAGCGCGCCGCTCCTCAAGATCGACAAGGTGACCGCCTGCTATGGCCGGATCCCGGCGCTGCACCGCGTCAGCCTGGACATCCATCTCCACGAGATCGTGGCGCTGATCGGCGCCAACGGTGCCGGCAAGACTACGACGATGATGACCGTGTTCGGCCGCCCGCGCGCCACCAAGGGCCGCATCCTGTTCGACGGCAAGGACATCACCGCGCTGCCGACCCACGAAATCGCCCGGCTCGGCATCGCCCAGTCGCCGGAGGGGCGTCGCATCTTTCCGCGCATGACGGTGATGGAGAACCTCCAGATGGGCGCCATCATCGCCGGCAACCAAGCCGGCTTCGATCGCGACCTGGAGACGGTCTGCAGCTTGTTTCCCGTGTTGCGGAAGCGCCGCGATCAGCGGGGCGGCACCTTGTCCGGCGGCGAGCAGCAGATGCTCGCCATCGCCCGCGCCTTGATGGGGCGTCCGAAGCTGTTGCTGCTCGACGAGCCATCGCTCGGCCTCGCCCCGCTGATCGTCAAGCAGATCTTCGAGGCGATCAAGGAGCTCAACCGGCAGGGGCTAACGGTCTTTCTCGTCGAGCAGAACGCCTATCACACGCTCAGGCTCTGCCACCGCGCCTATGTGATGGTCAATGGCAGGATCACGCTGTCGGGCACCGGCAAGGAGCTTCTGGAACGGGACGACGTCAAGGCCGCTTACCTCGACGGCGGCGTCGAGAAGGCCGCGTTGCAGGGAGGGCAATAATGGCTCCCTGGCTCAGCGACGACGGGCTTCGCGTGTTCCTGGTGCTCACCGTAATCATCGGCGGCGGCGCGGCCTTTCTCGCCGGACAGGGGCTCGCCCGGGCGTGGAAGCCGTTCTGGCGGGTCTTCTTCTACATGGCGCTGCTTGCCGGCGCGGTGCGCTTCTTTCACTACGCCCTGTTCGACGGCAGGCCGCTGTCGCCCTATTACTACCTCGTCACCTATACCGTATTGGTCGCCGCAGCGAGCCTCGGCTACCGCATGATGCGCACGACGCAGATGGTGACCCAATATCGCTGGCTCTACGAGCGGACCAGCCCGCTCACTTGGCGCCATCGCAAGGCGTGAGAGTCGCGCCATCCCGGGCAATCGGATAGACTGAGGCATTCCTTGCAGAGGGAGGTTGTCATGAAGGCTGTGGCCGGGCTGATCGCGGCGCTTGCTCTGACTGTCCCGCTCCTGGGTTGCGGCGGCGGCGAGGAGAGCAATACGACACCCATCGCCGTGGCCGGGCCGATCACCGGCCAGTACGCCTCCTTCGGCACGCAGATGAAGAACGGCGCGGAAATGGCCATCGCCGACATCAACGAAGCCGGCGGCGTGCTAGGCAAGGCGCTCGATCTCAAGATCGGCGACGATGCCTGCGACCCGAAGCAAGCGGTCGCCGTGGCCAATCATTTGAGCGCCAGCGGCGTCGCGTTGGTCGCCGGTCATTATTGCTCCGGCTCGTCGATCCCGGCTTCGAAGGTCTATGCCGAAAGCGACGTGGTGCAGATCTCTCCGGCCTCGACCAATCCCGCGCTCACCGACGATCGCGCCGGTCCGAACGTCTATCGCGTCTGTGGCCGCGACGATCAGCAAGGCGGAGTCGCCGGCAAATATCTCGCCGAGCATTTCGCCGACAAGAACATCGCCATCATCCACGACAAGACCGCCTACGGCAAAGGTCTGGCCGACGAAACCAAGAAGGCCCTCAACGCGGCCGGCAGGCAAGAAGCGCTGTACGAGGCGATCACCGCCGGCGAGAAGGACTATTCGGCGCTGGTGTCCAAGCTGAAGCAGGCCAATATCGACGTGCTGTTCCTCGGCGGCTATCACACCGAAGCGGGGCTGATCGTGCGGCAGATGCGCGACCAGGGCATGACCACGGCGCTGATGGGCGGCGACGCGCTGGTCACGCAGGAATATTGGTCGATCACCGGACCGGCTGGCGAAGGCACGCTGATGACCTTCTCGCCGGACCCGCGCAAGAACCCGGCGGCCGCCGAGGTGGTGAAGCGGTTCAACGACAAGGGCATCGAACCGGAGGGCTACGTGCTCTACACCTATGCCGCAATCCAGGCTTGGAAGCAGGCGGTCGAGAAGGCCGGCTCGATTGCCGCCGCGGACGTGGTGAAGGCGCTGAACGACACCGAGTTCGACACGGTGATCGGCAAGTTCAGGTTCAACGAGAAGGGCGACCCGAACCTGCCGCCCTACGCCGTGTATCGCTGGTCCGACGGCAGCTACGAGGAGATCGGCGACTCGACGCCGGCCGGCTGACCCGGGCTAGCTCTCCTTGGCGGCGCGGTCCTCCGCCCTGAATTCGGCTTCCAACTCCCGCTCCAGGCGCACCAGGTCGTCGGGCAGCGGCATGCCGAAAGCGCGCATCTCGTTCAGCTTCTCGCGGATTTGGAGATAAAGCTCGTGCCGATCCTCCGGCTGGTTCTCCATCTGATTGAGGAGAAGCGCAAGTTCGGCCTTCAGCTGTTCGAATGCCATGGCGTGCCGCCTCCTTGTCGTGGCGCGGGATCGGACCATAAACGGAGGCCAGCGGCAAGCCTCGCCGGATCGGCCAGGGCGGATTGCGGACAAGGCAAAACCCCTGCATAGTTGAGGCAGAAAAAGGCTCGCAAACGGGGCATCGTGGGCAATGGATAAGGTGACGTTCGGCAATGTGGTCGGCTTCGTGCTGGCCCTCCTGTTCGCGCTGGTGATCGGCGTCTCGATGTGGGCGCTTCTGCTCGGCGACTACGTGAACACGTTCATGAACGAGCAAACCCGGCATACTTTGCGAATCGTCGGCTTTGCCGGCGCGCTCGCGGCGTTGGTCACCTGGTGGGTGCAAAGCTTCGCGGCCAAGCGGGGCTTCGTCGTCCGCTTCCTGTTCGCCCTGTTCATCTTCGTTGTGGCATTCTGCTCTTTCGGCGGCCTGCTCAGATTCATCTATATCCACGTCACCTATCCCCATCAGCAGGACTGGTCGCTGACCGGCATCTATCTCGCCTCGCTCAACGACTTCTACACATTCTTGCTGGATATGTTGTTGCCGCCCCGGCCGGCCTACGCGGCCTTGGCCGTGGCCGCCGCGATCTATATCGCCCTGTTCGGACCGCGCGAGGCTAGAACGGCGGATATCTGATCTCGGGCCGATTTGAGGCTTGGGGCCCGCTCTGCTAGAGGTAGCGCCTCTCCCCGCATCCTTCCTCGCGGAAAGGCTTCTGCGCACGCATGATCCCTCGCTACAGCCGCCCGGAGATGGCTCGCATCTGGGAGCCGGAGACCAAGTTCCGCATCTGGCTCAGGATCGAGACCTATGCCGCCGAGGCCATGGCCGAGCTCGGGCTGATTCCCAAACACGCCGCCGATGCGGTGCGCAAGCGCGGCGGCTTCGACGTCAAGCGCATCGACCAGATCGAGCGTGAGGTGAAGCACGACGTGATCGCGTTTCTGACCTCGGTCGCCGAGCATGTCGGGCCGGAGGCGCGCTTCCTGCATTCCGGGCTGACCTCGTCCGACGTGCTCGACACCTGTTTCAACGTGCAGCTGGTCGAGGCGGCGGACCTGTTGATCGCCGATGCCGATGTGTTGCTCGCCGCCCTCAAAACGCGGGCCTACGAATACAAGGACGCGGTGACGGTCGGCCGTAGCCACGGCGTGCACGCCGAGCCGACCACGTTCGGGCTGAAGCTCGCCGTGGCCTATGCCGAATTCGCGCGGGCGCGGGAGCGCCTGGTGCGCGCGCGGGAAGAGGTGGCGACCTGCGCCATCTCCGGCGCGGTCGGCACCTTCGCCCATGTCGACCCGCGGGTCGAAGCCTATGTGGCGAAGAAGCTCGGACTAGAGGTCGAGCCGATCTCCACCCAGGTGGTGCCGCGCGACCGCCACGCCGCCTATTTTGCCGCGCTTGCCGTGGTGGCGAGCTCGGTCGAGCGGCTGGCCACCGAGATCCGGCATTTGCAGCGGACCGAGGTGCTCGAAGCCGAGGAATATTTCACCCCAGGGCAGAAGGGCTCCTCGGCCATGCCGCATAAGCGGAACCCGGTGTTGTCGGAAAATCTGACGGGGCTTGCCCGCGTGGTGCGCGCCTATGTGATGCCGGCGCTGGAGGACGTGGCGTTGTGGCACGAGCGTGACATCTCCCACTCCTCGGTGGAGCGCGTGATCGGGCCCGATGCCACCATCGCGCTTGACTTCGCGCTTGTCCGCCTTGCCGGGATCGTCAAGGACCTCGTCGTCTATCCCGAGCGCATGCGGCGCAATCTCGACCGCCTCGGCGGTCTGATCCATTCGCAACGCGTGCTGTTGGCGCTGACCGAAGCCGGCGTGCCGCGCGAGGAGGCCTACCGGCTGGTGCAACGCAACGCCATGAAGGTATGGGAAGGCGGGGCCGACTTTCGCGAGGCGCTGCTCGCCGACCAGGACGTGACCAAGGCGCTGTCGCCGGAAACGATCCGCGCCCAGTTCGATCTCGGCTATCACCTGAAGCACGTGGATACGATCTTCGTCCGGGTGTTCGGGACGAAATAGATCCGGCTCGGTGGCATCAGGGCTGCTGGCCGAATTTGCGGTAATTGCCGTATTTGTCGTAATAGCGCCGGCCCCCATAGCCCCAGAAGGACGGCGAATAGCCGTAAGGCGGCAGCGCCAGCGGCACGTTGTAATCATACGACTCGTTGTCGCGGCGAGCCTTGCGAGCGCCTTGGCCCGCGCGCGCGAAACGCAGCTTGCTCGAGCGCACATAGCCGCCGGCCGCGGCGCACCAGCCGTTCCGGCAATTGGTTGCCTGCACCGGCTCGGCCGCGCGGATGGTTCCGATCACGGTCGAGAGCTCGGTGCGATTGGCATGAATGTTGGCCGGCGCGGTCGTCACCGCGTTGGCCGCCAAGCTGACACGACTGGACATGCCAAGCAGGATCGCCGACGTCATCAGGAGCGCGATCGGACGTGTCATAGCCGCTGTAAGATAGTACCGATCGCCTATTTGAGGTAGGTGCCGTCCTCGTCGCTATAGCCGCTGAAGATGTGCGGCATGTAGCGGTAGCGGTTCCGCTCTTGCGCCATCATGAAATAGCGCCCGCGATAGAAAGAGGGCTTCAGCGCGACGTAAGGCGGCATCCGGTAGTACGAGTCGGCGGTCGGATAGTGCCCGGCGCGATAGGGATAGGGCGGAAAGATCGGAAACAGCTCGTCGGATCGCGCGTAATCGCCACCGCCTATGCAGACCGTGGCAGCCAGAAACCCAGCCAAACCCAGTGTTCGCCAGCGCATGGAATCCCCCTACCCCAATGCCGCCTTATCTTGCCACAGTGCGCGGTGAAGGTCAGCCTAAGAGTTGCCGCTGGCCGCGTCTTTCATGGTGATTGCGGCATAAGAGAACCAGCTCGCGTCGGTACCCACCGTCACCACGTCCCATCGGTCGGCGACAAGCGGCTTGGCATAGTCGACGGTGTTGGCAAAAATCAAAGCAATGACAGACATCTCGCGGCATTTGCTGAGAACCAGAGTCATGGCCTCCTTGACCTCGGGGGCATGGATATCGAGCCGCCCGGTCAGCGCCACGGAAAGGTCGTTGGGGCCGAAGCACAGCATGTCGACGCCGTCGAGCGCGAGGATCTCGTCGAGCTGGTCCAGCGCGCCCTTGGTCTCGATCTGCGGGCAGGCGATGGTCCAGTCATTGGCGGTCTGGAAATAGTCCCCGTCCCGATTGAGCCATGCCCGGTACGGACCCCAGCTGCGGTTCCCCCGCGGCGGGTACTTAACCGCCTGGACGAAGGCCTCGGCATCCTCGACGGACTGAATCATCGGGCACATCACGCCTTGCGCCCCGCCGTCCAGCGCGCGCCCGATCAGCCCCGGATCATTATTGGCGACGCGCACGATCGTGGCGAGCCCGTATGCCCGTGCCGCGGAAATACAGCCGACCAGGGCCGCGTTGTCGCCGGCGCCGTGCTGCTGATCGATGACGAGGCAGTCCCAGCCTGCCTCGCCGATCAGCTCGACCAGCATGGGATTGTTGAGAAGAAGCCAGGCGCCAAGCAGGGTGCGGCGCTCCTTGGCCGCCTGGCGGAACCGGTCCTCACGCACGAGGTGGCTCACGCCTTGCCTTCGGCTTCGATCTGGCTGACCGCTGCCCCCAGCAGCTCCGCCATCTGCCGGCGTATCTGATGGTCGGATTGGTTCACGCCCTTGGCATCGAAATCGGCTCTGATCTTGCGGAAAACGTCCTCCTCGCCCGGCTCCTCGAGATCGGCCTTAATCACTTCGCGGGCATAGGCCTGGGCGTCATCCCCGGTAATCCCCATTTGCTCCGCCGCCCAAAGGCCGAGCAGACGGTTGCGCCGCGCGGTCGCCTTGAACTTGAGCTCCTCATCATGGGCGAATTTCCGCTCGAAGCCCTTCTCGCGATCCTCAAAACTAGCCATTTGCCTGCTCGCCTCCTTGAGCCCTTCGATTCGGGCGAAACCCGCGGGAAATCATCGGGCAATATGCCCCATCAGGGGGCGAGGCATAGCCCGCAAAAGCCCGGAAATCAACAGATTGCGGGGACAACCCGCCTGCGTCCCGGCGCCCGTTGTGTGCCCCCTGCCCTTACGCTAAGGTCGCCTCAAGACCCCTTGAATCGATTCCAGCAATGGCGACTTTCACATTGCGCGCGGCCTGGGTGAGCCTGTTGCCCGCGCGTTTGGCGTTTGCCAGCAGTCAAAGCCAGTCCTGAGTGAGGAACTAACGATGAACCGCCGTCGGCGCGTCTATGAAGGCAAGGCCAAGATCCTTTATGAGGGCCCGGAGCCCGGCACCCTCGTCCAACATTTCAAGGACGACGCCACCGCCTTCAACAACAAGAAGCACGACAAGATCGAGGGCAAAGGCGTCCTCAACAACCGCATCTCCGAGTATCTGTTTCAGAAGCTCGGCGAGGTCGGCGTACCGACACATTTCATCAAGCGGCTGAATATGCGCGAGCAACTGATCCGCGAGGTCGAGATCATCCCGCTCGAAGTCGTGGTCCGCAACGTGGCGGCAGGATCGCTTTCGACCAGGCTCGGCATGGACGAGGGTACGGCGCTCCCCCGCTCGATCGTCGAGTTCTATTACAAGAGCGACCAGCTCGGCGATCCGATGGTCACCGAAGAGCACATCACGGCTTTCGGCTGGGCCAACCCGCAGGAGCTGGACGACGTCATGTCGCTCGCGCTCCGCATCAACGATTTCCTCTCAGGCCTGTTCCTCGGCGTCGGCATCAAGTTGGTCGACTTCAAATGCGAATTCGGCAGGCTGTGGGAGAACGACCAGATGCGCATCGTGCTCGCCGACGAGATCTCACCGGATTGCTGCCGGCTGTGGGACATCGAAACCCAGAACAAGCTCGACAAGGATCGCTTCCGCCGCGACCTGGGCGGCCTGGTCGAGGCCTACCAGGAGGTGGCGCGTAGGCTCGGCCTGCATGTCGACAATCCGACGCGGGCGCGTAGCGGGCCCGTGCTGGTGCAGTCCAAATAGGAGTTGAAGCAAGGGGGACATGAAGGCGCGGATCACCATTACCTTGAAGCCGGGCGTGCTCGACCCGCAAGGCAAGGCGATCGCAGGCGCCTTGCATGCGCTTGGCTTCGGCTCGGTTGGCAATGTGCGCCAGGGTAAATATATCGAGGTCGAGGTGGCGGAGAGCGATCCTGCCCGCGCCCGAGCCGAGGTGGAGCGCATGTGCGAGCAGCTGCTCGCCAATACTATCATCGAGAACTACGCCTATGAGCTCGAGGCGGCCTGAGCCGACGCCGACTATTCTCGTCATTCCGCCGCAAGCCGGAATTCAGCAATCCGCTTTCGAGGTTATTTCCCTGGATCCCGGCTGTCGCCGGGATAACGTTTTGGACTGGGGCGAATGAAAGCGTCGGTCATCGTGTTCCCCGGATCGAATTGCGACCGCGACGCCGCGGTGGCGCTGGAAGCCGCCATGGGGCGCGCGCCGGACATGGTCTGGCACGGCGACAGCACCATCCCCGACACCGATCTGATCGTGCTGCCGGGCGGCTTTTCCTATGGCGATTATCTCCGCTCCGGCGCCATGGCGGCGCATTCACCGGTCATGCACGAAGTGGTGGCGCGAGCGCGCGGCGGCACGCCGGTGCTCGGCATCTGTAACGGCTTCCAGGTGCTGACCGAGTCGGGACTGTTGCCAGGCGTGTTGATGCGGAACGCGACGCTCAAATTCATCTGCAAGGACGTGCTGCTCAGGGTCGAACGGAACGACACGGCCTACGCGCGGCACTATATCCGCGGCGAGGTGGTCAAGTTCGCCATCGCCCACAAGGACGGCAGCTATTTCGCCGACGACGACGCATTGCAGCGCCTCGAAGGCGAGGGCCGCATCGCTTTCCGCTATTGCGATGAGCACGGCAAGGCGACCGACGCGGCCAATCCCAACGGCTCGCGCAACAATATCGCCGGCATCTATAACGAGACCGGCACGGTCCTTGGCCTGATGCCGCATCCCGAGCGTCTTGCCGACCCGGCGCTCAGCGGCACCGACGGCGCCAAGATGTTCCTCTCGCTGGTGGAGACGTTGCATTGAACATCGCAGCACGCGCGGCGAAAGCGGCGGTCGGCATCACGCCTGAACTTGTGGCCGAGCACGGACTCAGCGGTGACGAGTACAAGCTGCTGGTCGGAGCGCTTGGGCGCGAGCCGACGCTCACCGAGCTCGGCATCTTCTCGGTGATGTGGTCGGAGCATTGCTCGTACAAATCCTCCAAGGTCTGGCTGAAGAAGCTACCCACCGAAGGCCCGCAAGTGATCCAAGGGCCGGGCGAGAATGCCGGCGTGGTTGATCTTGGCGACGGCCAGGCGGCGGTGTTCAAGATGGAGAGCCACAATCATCCCTCTTATATCGAGCCTTATCAGGGCGCGGCGACCGGCGTCGGCGGTATCATGCGCGACGTGTTCACCATGGGCGCGCGCCCCGTCGCCAATATGAATGCGCTGAGATTTGGCGACCCGGACCACCCCAAGACGAAGCATTTGGTGGCCGGCGTGGTCTCGGGCATCGGCGATTACGGCAATTGCATGGGTGTGCCGACGGTCGGCGGCGAGACCAATTTCGATCCTCGCTACAACGACAACATCCTGGTCAATGCCATGACAGTCGGCCTGGTCGACGCGAACCGCATTTTCAGATCGGCGGCCAAGGGCGTCGGCCATCCGGTGGTCTATGTCGGCTCGAAGACTGGCCGCGACGGCATCCACGGCGCCACCATGGCGTCGGCGGAGTTCGACGAGGCCTCGGCCGAGAAGCGGCCGGCGGTGCAGGTGGGCGACCCCTTCATGGAGAAGCTCCTCATGGAGGCCTGTCTCGAGGTGATGAAGACCGACGCGCTGGTCGGCATCCAGGACATGGGTGCCGCCGGACTCACCTGCGCCACCTCGGAGATGAGCGCCCGCGGCGGCAGCGGCATGGAAGTGGAAGTGTCGCTCGTGCCCCAGCGCGAGACCGGCATGACGCCGTACGAAATCATGCTGTCGGAATCTCAGGAGCGCATGCTGCTGGTGGCCAAGGCCGGCCGCGAGCGTGAGGTCGAAGCGGTGTTCGAGAAGTGGGACCTGCACGCGGTGCGCATCGGCCACGTGACCGACACCGGGCGTGTCCGCCTGCACCAGCACGGCACGCTGGTGGCCGACGTGCCAGCCCGCGCGCTCACCGACGAAGGCCCGGTCTACCGGCGCCCG
>DATICH010000071.1:0-6978 GCA_035456885.1 Methyloceanibacter sp. | reverse complement strand
CAACTACCACCCGACCGTGGTGGTTCTGGGCGAGGGAAACGCCATCGCCCGCGTGGCCTAGGCTACTCGTAGCGAGCTACTCGTAGCTAGCTACTCGTAGCGGAGCGCGTCGATCGGGTTCATCAGCGCCGCGCGGCGCGCCGGGTAATAGCCGAAGAAGATGCCGACCAGCCCCGCCGCGGCGAGTGCGATCAGGACCAGCGCCGGCGACAGCACGACCGGCCAATTGCCCCAGACCGAGAGCGCGAGCGCCGCGGCCCCGCCGATCGTGAGCCCGATCAGCCCGCCCACCACGCACAAGGTCACCGCCTCGATCAGAAATTGCGAGAGGATGTCCTGCCGGCGCGCGCCCACCGCCATGCGCAAGCCGATCTCGCTGGTGCGCTCGGTCACCGACACCAGCATGATATTCATGATGCCGATGCCGCCCACCAGCAGCGAGATCGCCGCGGTGGCGCCCAGCAGCAAACTCAAAATGCTCTGTGTCTCGGTGCGGGTGCGGATGAAGTCGGCCATGTCGCGCACGCGGAAATCGTCCGGTGTGCCGACGCGGATGCGCCGCCTTTCGCGCAAGATGGTCTCGATCGCCTCCTGCGCCCCGGCGAGATCCTCGGCGGCGGCGACCTCCACCATGATCGAGCGGAGATTGTCGGGCACGGTCTGCTCGGCGCCGAACAGCCGGCGCCTGGCGGTCGAGATGGGCACCAGCGTCACGTCGTCCTGATCGGTGC
The DNA here is from genome assembly GCA_035456885.1 of Methyloceanibacter sp. Lineage (GTDB taxonomy): Bacteria > Pseudomonadota > Alphaproteobacteria > Rhizobiales > Methyloligellaceae > Methyloceanibacter. Next base: position 6,247 of record DATICH010000071.1, on the reverse strand, counting down.
CCCAGCCGGACTGGCCCTTGGTCGACAGCAGCCCGATCACCGTGAAGGGCACGTTCATGATGCGGATCTGCTCGCCGACGCCCTGGCCCGCGCCGAACAACTCGCGCGCGGCGGTAGCGCCGAGGATCGCCACCTTGGCGCCGGATCTGAGTTCGGCCTCGCTGAAATTGCGGCCCTCGACCAGCGGCCAGTCGCGCACTTCGAGATAGTCCTCATTGACGCCGTTGACCTGCGTGGTCCAGTTGCTCCCGCCGAACACCAGCGGCGCCGAGCCCTGAATCACGCCGGCCGCCGCGGCGACGCCCGGCACGCTGGCGCGGATCACCTTGAGGTCGCCCTCCGACAGCGCCGTGGCGGTGCCTTCCCCCGCCCGCCGGCCGCCGGAGGTGAACGATCCCGGCTGGATCACCAGCAGATTGGTGCCGAGCGCCCTGATGCGCGCCTCGATCGCCTCGCTGGCGCCGCTCGCCACCGACACCATGACGATCACCGAGGCGACGCCAATGATCACGCCGAGCATGGCGAGAAAGCTCCGCAGCGCGTTGACCTTCAGCGCGGCGACGGCGACCTTGCAGGAGGCGAGCAGGTTCATGCCGCATCCTCCACGATCTCGCCGTCGCGGAAGGTGAGGCGCCGGTGCGCGCGCCTGGCGATGTCGGGCTCATGGGTGACGATGATCACGGTGATGCCGGAATCGTTCAATTCCTCGAACAGGCCGATGATCTCTTCGGTGGTGTGGCTGTCGAGCGCGCCGGTCGGCTCGTCGGCCAGCAGGATATGCGGGTCGTTGACCAGCGCGCGCGCAATCGCCACCCGCTGCTGCTGGCCGCCGGAAAGCTCGGAGGGCTGATGCTTCTCGCGATCGGCAAGACCCACGCGTTCCAGACAGGCTCTCGCCCGGTCGCGCGTGTCGCGATGGCCGCTCGACGAATAGAGCAGGGGAAGCGCGACATTGTCGAGCGCGCTGGTTCGCGCCAATAGGTTGAAGGTTTGGAATACGAAGCCGACCTTCTCGTTGCGGTACCGCGCCAACTGGTCGGAGCCGAGCCGGCCGAGTTCGCGCCCCTCGACTTGCAGCGAGCCGGAGGTCGGCGTATCGAGCGCGCCAATCAAATTCATGAAGGTCGACTTGCCGGAGCCTGAGGCGCCGGTCACCGCGAGATACTCGCCCCGCGCGATTTCGACGCTGATGCCTTGCAACGCGCCGATCTCGCTGGCGCCGAGCCGGTAGACCTTGACGAGATCGCGGGCAACGATCTGTGGCGAGCCCGCTTGTCGGTCCGCTTGGGAGGCGCGCTTCCGACGCGCCATCACTGAGCGACCTCCAGCACGCGCACCACCACCTCGGCGCCGTCTTGCAGGCCTTCGGTGATTTCAGTGATGTTGCCGTCGGTGAGGCCGAGCCTCACCTCGTTCGGCCAGAAAGCGCCGTCGCTATAGGTCCAGATCGTCGCCCTGCGGCGTGTACCGACGCGTTGCCGGGCCATCTCTTCATACTTCTTGTATTTCTCCGGCGCGAGCACGGCACGCAGCACCTTGGTGATGCGCATGCGGGCCTGCTCGCGCATGTCCTCCTGCGACACACCAATGGCGGGCGGCCCCGCGTTTCGGATCGTCGCGAACTCGGCCTCAAGCCCGGCATCGATCTTGCCAAGTTCTTCCTCTCCGAGCTCGAGCTCTCCCTTCAGGCGGGCGAGCAGCCGCGCGCGCCGATCGCCTGTCGCGAGCACCGATCCGGTCGCCCAGGCGTCGCGCGCAAGCGCCGCTTGCGCCGGACCGCGCGGCTGGAAGCGCAGAGCGTCGCTCGGCACCACAACCACATCCTTATGCTCGCCGGTGACGATCTCCACATTGGCGGTCATGCCGGGCAGAAGCCGGCCGAACGGGTTGTCGGCGGCGATCACCACCGTATAGGTTACGACATTGTTTAGGGCCTGCGGCGCGAGCCTGATCTGCTCGACCTTTCCCTTGAAGGTCACGTCCGGATAGGCGTCGACGGTGAAGGTCACCGGATTGTCGCTGGCCACCTGACCGATATCGGCCTCGTCGACCTGCGCGTCGATCTCCACTTGCGACAAATCCTGGGCGATGGTGAACAGCTTGGGTGCGGTCATGCTCGCCGCGACCGTTTGGCCCGGTTCCACCGTGCGTTCGATTACCACGCCGTCGATCGGCGAGCGGATATAGGTGCGCTCGAGATCGATGCGCGCGCTGTCGAGCGTGGCCTGGCGTTGCGCGACCGTCGCCTTGGCGTTCTCGACTTGGGCTTTGGCGATGGCGAGTTCGGCAATGGCGCCCTCATGCGCCGCGGTGGTCGTATCGACGACCGCCTGGGCGCCGACCCCTTTACGCACCAGCTCCTCGGCGCGATGGCGCTCGATCTCGGTCTTGCGCAAATTGGATTCGGCGCGCACGATCGTCGCCTCCTGCAGCGCGACATTGGCTTCGGCAATGGCAAGTCCGGCCTCTTCCTCGCGCACCCGGCTCTCGAAGGTCGACGGCTCGATGCGCGCGATCACCTCGCCCTTCTTCACCTCGGAAGAGAAGTCGGCATTGACCTCGCCGATATTGCCGGAGAGTTGCGAGCCGATCTCGACCGTGCCGAGCGCGCGTACCGCGCCGGAGGTCGAAACGATCCTGCGGATATCGCCGCGCGTGGCCGCGGTCGTCTGGATGTCGAGATCGGGAGTGAGGCGTTGCTGCCAGATATAATAGCCCGCGCCCGCCGCAAGGCCGGCAACAAGCAAAACCGTCAGCCAACGCGTTCCCATCTTAGGCCCGTTTCCCAAGAGCTTCCGCTCTAGCACGAACGGCCGCGATCGAACCCTTACAAAACGGCAATGATATGGATGAGTGTTGCTGAGTGTTGCTAAAGCCCGAAAGGATAGGTCTCGTCCGGGCCATGGGGATGCGCCTCCGCAGGCGCGGCGACCGCTCGCGTCTCGGTAAACCAGATCCATGCGTCGAATTGGCGTGAGAGCTCGGCCTGGAAATAGTGCGAGAGCAACTCGGTATCTGGCCGATAGATGACGCCGATGGCGCGTTCGAGCAGCGGCTCTGCCAGGGCGTCGCGTACATGCTGCTTTTGACCGGGCCCGGTCTCGAGGAAGAAGGCGGGAATATCGGCGTCGCGCGAGCGGCCCTCATAGGAATCGTCGCGCGCCGGGCGGACGCGCTTGATCTCCATCGGAGCGTTCCAATTCGAGGCAGCCGCGACCGTGCCGCGATCCGTGCCGAAACCGATCAGCGCCGCGTTCTCGCCGAATTTCTGGCGGGCGAGTTGCCCGATATTGTGCTCGCCCCTGACCTGGCCCATCTCGGTGAACTCGGCGTCGCCGATATGCGAGTTGTGCGCCCAGACCACCGCTTTGGAGTCCGGTCCGCGATGCTCGATCAACCGCACCAACGTATCGAACATGTGCTGGTCGCGCAGATTCCACGACACCGCGTCGCCGTAATACATGACCCGGTAATATTGCTCCGCCGCCGAAACGATCCGCGCGTTCTGTTCGGCGTCGAGGAATGCCTCGCCGTCCCGGACGAGATAGTCCAGGCGTTTCTCGAGCAGATCGAGTAGCGCGTCCGTTACCGGCTTCTCGCAAAGCGCATAGCCACGCGACAGCGCCATGCGGCCATAGCGCACCGGATCGGCGCGCCAAGGCGTCAGGCAGCCGTAACGCTCTCGCGCGATCGCTGCAGCTTCGGCATCCACGCTGTCGAGATAGGTAAGCACCGCCTCGATCGAGGCGCCGAGACTGTAAATGTCGAGGCCGTGGAAGGAGCATTTGCGTTCCGGCGCGCGGATCGTCGCATTGATTGTCTTCAGGCGGTTGAGAAAGGCCGCGACCTCGCCGTTGCGCCACATCCAGGTCGGGAAGCGGGTGAAGGCCGCCTTCGGCACTTTGGGTCGCGGCAGCCCGCGCACATAGGCGTCGAACACCGCCGCATCCGGCCAATCGGCCTCGACCGCCACGATATTGAAGCCATGCCGCGTCACCAGCATCTCGGTGATCGCGGCGCGCGCGTCGTAGAACTCGGCGGTGCCGTGGGTCGCCTCGCCGAGCAGTACGACGCGCTTATGCGCGAAGCGTTCGGCTTGCCGGGCGAGCTCGCCGAGATCGCCGAACGGTTCCGCGGCCTCGGCGATGAGATTGCTGAGTTTGCCGCGGATCGCCTTGGCGCGGTGCGCCGGCAACAGCAGCCCGTCGGCGAAGCCCGAACTCCGCGCGTCGATCGCGGTCTCTCGCTTCGCCTTGTCGGGATCGACCCAGCCCTCGGCACCGATCAGCGGCACGAAGGCGACAGCGCCGTGGTCCTCCTCCTCGAAATTGTCCTCGTCGATGCGGCGCACCAGATAAAGCGTCTGGTGCGTGTCGCGGCCGACCGGAATGACCAGCCGTCCGCCGACCGTGAGTTGCTGTCTCAGCGCGTCGGGTATTTTCGGACCGCCCGCGGAGACCAGGATGGCGTTGAATGGCGAATGTTGCGGAAGCCCGAGCGTGCCGTCGGCGAAAATGATTTCGGCATTGTCATAGCCGAGCTGCTCCAGCCGTTCTCGCGCCCGGTCGGCAAGCTCCTCGTGCCGTTCGATGGCGTAGACCTTGTCGGCGATGCGGCTGAGCACCGCCGCGGCGTAACCGGAGCCCGCGCCGACCTCGAGTACCTTGTCGGTCGGATCGAGCTCCAAGAGCTCGATCATGCGGGCGACGATATAAGGCTGAGAGATGGTCTGGCCGGCCTCGATGGGGAGCGCGGAGTCCTCATAGGCGAACTCCTTGAGCGACTCCGGAACGAAGGCCTCGCGCGGCACCTTGCCCATGGCGGCCAGCACCAACGGGTCGCGGATGCCGCGCGCCAGCAAATGGCGCTGCACCATGATCGCCCGGTCGCGGGCGTGCCGGTCGCCGCGGTGGAGAAGCCTGGCTTCGGAGATCGCCATGGCTATTAAACTACCGGAAGAGCGAGGCGTTCGGCCTTGATATGAATCAGGAACCGGTAGCTCAACAGAATGCGTCATGCCCGGCCGAAGTGCCGGGTATCCGCGAATTGCAATCCAAGCATCCAAAACGTGGATGGCCGGGACAGGCCCGGCCATGACTGGAACTAGAAAGGAGGTCGAGGGCTCAACGATCGTCTACTGAATTTCCCAGACCACTCGCACGCGGATCTCGACCGTGGCCGTGCCGGCCTCGATCGGCACGGATTCCTTCGTCATGTCCATGCGGGTCGCGGCCGGCATCGCGCGCGGGTAATAGGCGCTCTCCTCTTCGCTGATGGACATGATCGGCCCGAGCTCCACGCCCGCCGCCTCGGCATAAAGCTTGGCGTTGTCGGTAACGTTCTTCAGCGCCAGCTTGCGCGCCTCGTCCTTGAGCGCCTCGGGTTCCTCGACGCCGAACTCGATGGAATCGATTTGGTTCGAGCCGAGCGTGACCACCTTGTCGAGGATGTCGCCGAGCTGCTTGGTGTCGTGGAGCGTGATGCGGACCTGATTGGTCACGCGATAGCCGATGACGACCGGCGGCGCCGGCTTGTCATAGGGCCGCTGCTCGAACACCGGACCGACCGAGAAATTGATGGTCTGGATGTCCTTGGCCTCGATGCCTTCCTCCTTCAGTGCCGCGACCACTTTCGCCATGGCTTCGGTGTTCCGGTCGAGGGCTTCGCGCGCGGTCTTCGCCTCGGTGGTGACCCCGGTCGAGATGTCGACCTTGTCGGGCGTGGTCTTGACCGCGCCGGTGGCGGAGAGCGAGATGGTGCGCTTCTGCTGCTCGTCATGGGCCAGCGCGGGCGCCGTCTGAGCAGCCGCAAGCGCGAGGACGACAAAGAGGGCGAGGGGAAATTTGGGGGAGGGAGATGTCATAGACGATCCCAAGGGTTGCCAGCCGCAAGCGAGCATTGCGCGGGGCCGGCCCAAGCGCAAATTAACTTCCGGCAATTCGCGCCGGGCTCGAACTCTGCTATGACGCGCAAGGTGGCGAAACTGGGGCCCGTAGCTCAATTGGTTAGAGCCGACGGCTCATAACCGTCTGGTTGGAGGTTCGAGCCCTCCCGGGCCCACCATCCTGCTCCTTCGGCTTCGGGTGGCAGGCCACCCAAGGCTCTCGGCGTGTTCCTAGCTCTTCTGCCGCGCGAGCCAGATGGCCAGGTCCTCGAGGATCGCGCCGAAATGAATCTCCGGGATCTGTAACGCGGCGGCGATGTCCCTGAGCTTCTTGCGCTCTTCGCCGGCGATCCGGTCGTCGGC
>DATICH010000070.1:0-3682 GCA_035456885.1 Methyloceanibacter sp. | reverse complement strand
AAGGCTCTCACGCTCGCCATCTAGCTCGGGCTTCAGCAATCGCCCCTCGCGAAAGGGCAGGCTCGATCTCTCGATGCGCCATTCCTCGCCGCTCCTCCGGCCGAACGAGATTTCGCAGTCGAATAATTCTTGCGCCGCCTCAAGCGAGCCGGCGGTGTCGAGGAGACAGCTCAAATCTGTATCGCGGGGAAGCGGCTTGGCGCGGCCGCGGGCGTAGATGAAGGCATCGCCCGCGGCGATCAAGCAGCCCACACGAGAATCAGCGGCGAGCCACGCCGCCATGACATCTTGCGCGGTGTCGGGCTCGCGGCGCCAGTGCTCGACGTAAGGCGTCTCGACACCCTGCTCGATAAGCGTGTCACCCTCAAAACTCAGGCGGCCCTTATCGGAGACGCCAGTCTCGGGCTGATAGTCGAAGGCGCGATGCCACTGGGCGATCCCGTCGGACATCTCGAGATGGCCGATGAAGCCTTCCTGCCGCGCCATGAAGCGCAACATCGGCCAATCCAGGTCACGCAAACATGCCCCAGTCCCAAGCTCCGGCCGGCCCGGCGGGATGCGAAGATCGGCGAAATGCCGTGGACCCTGCAGCCAATAGACTTCGGTCGCCATGTCCTCGCGGCCGTCGGGCCAGGCGATCAGCGTGCGGCGCCAGAGACCATGAAGCTCGCTCAGGCAGACCATCCTTGCCGTCGAAGTTCGGCGTGAACCGGCGACGGCTCACCCGGGCTCCTGAATATTACGAATCGCCACATGCGTAATATGCAAGCTGCAAAGCCTATGCCGGAGCGGGCAGCCGGAAATAGCGGGCTTCGTCGCCAGCCGAAACTGGCGAGGCGGCGGCTTCTGCCTGAAAAGCGGGCGGACGAACCGCGCGACAGCCTAATCCATCGTCACTGGCGGCAAGAGGTGCGGGTTGCTAATTAATCGACCGATTGGGGTATCCGAGGCCGGATCAGGAATGCAGAACTACAGGACCTTCGCGCTGGGTAATGTCAGATTGCAATCTGGCGCGGTACTGAACAATGCGCAACTCGCCTACGCGACTTACGGGATGCTCAATCCCACGGCCGATAACGTCGTCCTGCTGCCGACCTTCTACACGGGCACGCATATCCGCAACGAAGCCTTGTTCGGCCCGGGACGGGCGATCGATCCCGCTCGTCACTTCATCGTGTCGGTCAACTTGTTCGGCAACGGATATTCGTCATCGCCGAGCAACTCCGATCCGCCGCAAGCCGGTCCCGACTTTCCGAAGGTCACATTGTTCGACAACGTGACCTGCCAGCATCGTCTCCTGAGCGAATATCTCGGGATACGCAAAATCGCGCTGGTGATGGGATGGTCGATGGCGGCCATGCAGGCCTATCAATGGGCTGCCCAATATCCTGACATGGTCGAAGCAATTCTTCCTTATTGCGGGTCGGCGCGTTGCTCCGCGCTCAACTACGCATTTCTTGACGGACCCAAAGCTGCCTTGCAGGCGGATGCGGCCTGGAACGAGGGCCGCTACACGGAGCCTCCCGAAAAGGGACTTCGGGCGTTCGGCAGAGTCTACGTCGCTTGGGCTTACTCCTACCGCTTCTTCAGAGACGGCCTTTACCGGGAGCTCGGCTTCGCCACCTTGGAAGAGTTCGTGCTCGACTGGGAGCGCGATCATTTGGCCTGGGACGCCAACGACCTGCTCAGCAAGATCTGGACCTGGCAGCATGGCGATATCAGCGACAATGAGCGCTACCGGGGAGACTTCACGCGCGCGCTGCGCTCGATTCAAGCGCGGGCGATCGTCATGCCTTGCAGCACCGACCTTTATTTCGTGCCGGAAGACAATGAAGCGGAGGTCGCGGCGATGCGCCGGGCCGAGCTTCGTGTGTTCGATTCTCCTTGGGGACATTGTGTCGGCTCGCCCGGCCGGATTCCCGAATTCCAGCGCGCTCTCGACGAGGCCGCCGCCGAGTTGTTGAGAGGATAGGAAGGTCCACGCGCCGTCATCGGAACCGCACCGCAACTGGTATCGGGGTTGAGAGCCACTTTGGGCGCGTATCGATGCGACGCGCGTCTGGAATTGACCTCAACTCATGGCGCTTGCGACAATGCTCGCAGACCGCGGCCCCGCGACGCGGCACATGGAGTTTGTGATGCCGCAACAGCAGCCGATGAACCTGATTGTCCTACAGCATGCCGAGGTCGAGCACCCAGGCATCTTCAGCAATTTCTTCAACGAGGACGGCTTTCGAGTCCATACGGTCGAGCTCGACCATGGCGAAACCATTCCCGAGCTCGATCCGTTCGACGTTATGATCGTCATGGGCGGCCCTCAGGACGTCTGGCAGGAGGATGAGCATCCTTGGTTTCGTCCCGAGAAGGCGGCGATCCGGAAATTCGTGACGGAAATGCAGAGGCCTTATCTCGGCATTTGTCTCGGCCATCAATTGCTGGCGGACGCGCTCGGCGGCAAGGTTGCCCCAGGAAAAATTCCGGAAGTCGGAGTTATGCCGGTCGCCAAGACCGAGGATGGCAGAACCGATGAGGTCGTCGCGAACCTATCCAATCCGCTTCAGGTGCTGCAATGGCACGGCGCGGAAGTCACCGAGCTTCCTCCGGGAGGAACCGTGCTCGTCAGCTCCGACGCCTGCCGGATCCAAGCGCTTCGGGTGGGCAAGAATGCTTATGGCTTCCAATTTCACGTCGAGGTCACGTCGAGAACGGTGACCGACTGGGCGGCGATTCCCGAATATGCGCGCGCGCTCGAGCGCGCGATGGGGCCGGATGGGATGGAGCAGCTCGGGTCTCAGGTCTCGAATGAGCTCACTAACTTTAGCCGCAACGCTCGGATTCTCTATGATGGGTTGAAGAAGGTCTGGATGGAGTAGAAGCGCGAGAGTTGCGCGGCCATCCAGATTTTTCTCGCTATCCCGTTGCGCGGCCGCAGCGGACTGCTCTTTATTGAAGCACGTGCGTGCGCCACTTCCTGAAACGAAGGCGACCTCACAATGCTGTCCGCGGTAACGGCGAGCGAGCCTCGGAGCCTGGAGTTGCAGGGACGCCGCGTGCTGATCCTCGTCCAGGGCGAGCTCGCGCAAAGTCCGCGCATGCTGAACCACGCACGGGCGCTTTGCGGAGCGGGAGCCGAGGTGGTCTTGGTCGGCTATGACCTCCTGCCGTTGCCTGAGGATATCGCCACAGCGCCAAGGGTTTCGGTCCGCCGCATCTCCGAGCCTGCCGGAACCCGGCTCGATTCAGTACCGCGCATTTTTTATCTGCCGGTGGCAGCTTCGCGCGCGGCACATGCCTCGCTGCGGCTGGCTTGGCGGTTCTCGGTGGGGTTGGGAAAATTCGACGTAGCGATCCTGCAAAACCCCCCTGCCCTGCCGGCGCTGTCGCTGCTGCTTCGCGCGGCCCGTAAACGGCGTGCCCGCGTGTTCGTCGATTGGCACGGCCGCACAGCCGCGATGCTCGCGCTAAGACTGGGCAACCGCCATCCGGTGGTGCACATCGTCAACTGGTTCGAGGGTTGGATCGCGCGGAAGGCCTCGGGTCATTTCGCCGTGTCGGAAGCCATGCGCGAGGATTTGCGTAACCGCTTCGGGATTGATGCCGCCGTGCTGCGCGACCGCCCACGCGTGCGACATGCGCCGCTCAATGCCGAACAGCGCATCGCCGTGGTGCGGCGCGTGCTGGA
>DATICH010000069.1:0-24120 GCA_035456885.1 Methyloceanibacter sp. | reverse complement strand
CCAAGCACTTGCCGCGCCGCAACGGAGTTGGCACGCGGCTTGACTCTGCCTTCGGGTTCGCACGGCTGGAACGGACCACGTCAACAACCCGGCAGCCGTAAAACATGGAGGGGTTAGAGACATGAAGCTGGTGATGGCGATCATCAAGCCATTCAAGCTCGATGAGGTGCGCCAAGCCCTCACCGAGCTCGGCTTGCAAGGCATGACCGTGACCGAAGTGAAGGGTTACGGGCGGCAGAAGGGCCACACGGAGATCTATCGCGGCGCCGAATACGCCGTGAACTTCCTGCCGAAGATCAAGATCGAAGTGGTGGTTCCTGCCAAGCTGGTCGACAAAGCCGTGGACGCCATCGTGGCGGCGGCCAAGACCGGACAGATCGGCGACGGCAAGATCTTCGTCGTTCCCGTCGAGCAGACGGTGCGCATACGCACCGGCGAAACCAACGAATCAGCGCTCTAGAGGGGGAGGTAGAAGATGGTGACCCTTGCCAAATATCTTTGCGGCGCACTTCTCGCGCTCGCTGTACTGACACTTTACCTAATCGACCCCGCCCTTGCACAGGAGGCCACGGAACCGGTGGCCGAGGTGGCCGAGGAGGCCGCCAAGCTCGACACCGGGGATACGGCGTGGATGCTGACATCCACCGCAATCGTCCTGATGATGACGATTCCCGGCCTCGCCCTGTTCTATGGCGGCATGGTGCGCAAGAAGAACGTGCTCACCGTCGTCATGCAGGCCTTCGCGATCACCTGCCTCGTGACCGTTATCTGGTTCGTGGCCGGCTATTCGCTGGCCTTTACCGAGGGCGGCTCGCTCAACGCCTATGTCGGCGGGCTGTCGAAGGCACTGCTCAAAGGGGTCGACAAGGAAGCCTTGTCCGGCACGATCCCCGAGACCGTGTTCTTCACCTTCCAGCTAACCTTCGCCATCATCACGCCGGTGCTGATCATTGGCGCCTTTGTCGACCGCATGAAGTTCTCGGCGATGCTTTTGTTCATGGCCCTGTGGTCGCTCGTGGTCTACTCCCCCATCACCCACTGGGTTTGGGGCGGTGGCTTCCTGGCGGACGCTGGCGTGCTCGACTTCGCCGGCGGCACGGTGGTGCATATCAATGCCGGTATCGCCGGGTTGGTTTGCGCCATCTTCCTCGGCAAGCGCTACGGCTACGGCACCGAGAACATGGCCCCGCATAATCTGGTCTATAGCGTGACCGGCGCGGCGTTGCTGTGGGTCGGCTGGTTCGGCTTCAACGCGGGTTCCGCGGTGGGCGCCAACACCACCGCCGGCATGGCCATGGCGGTCACGCAGATCGCGACGGCCGCCGCCGCACTGGCTTGGATGTTCATAGAGTGGCTGGTGCACAAGAAGCCGAGCGTGCTCGGCATCATCTCCGGCGCGGTTGCGGGCCTGGTCGCGATCACGCCGGCCTCCGGGTTTGTCGGTCCCGTGGGGGCGCTCTGGATTGGCGTCGCCGCCGGTATTGGCTGCTTCTTCGCTTCAACCACGGTCAAGCGGGCGCTCGGTTATGACGATTCGCTCGACGTCTTTGGCATCCATGCCGTGGGCGGCATCATCGGCGCGCTCTTGACCGGCGTGTTTGCGGTGGAAGCCATCGGTGGCACCGCCGGCCTGCTTGAGGGCAATCCGGGCCAGGTCATGACCCAGCTTTACGGCATCCTCGCCACGATCGTGTGGTGTGCCGTGGCGAGCTTCGTGATCCTGATCATCGTCAATATCCTGATCGGTGTAAGGGTGAGCCAAGCCGTCGAGGTCGAAGGTCTCGACATCAACCTGCATGGCGAGGTGGTGCAGTAACCACATCTCGTGCGCGATAGTGAGGGACAACAACGTTGCGTAAATTGAGCTAAGTCTCCTCCTCCCTTGACTTCTGCTCAAAGACTGAAAGCCCCGGCCTTTTGCCGGGGCTTTTTCATTGCGCACGCCATCGGACCATTGCCGGGCAAGCAGGCATCACGTAACACGGCTTGCAATGCCGCCGCGTGTCACCCCGCCCCCTCTCGACGATCTCGTCCGATCGCCTTTCGTGCGGCTGGCACTATTGTTGGAAGGGCTGGCGCCCGGGGCAGCGCCGATCGACGTCTCGCTCGGCGAGCCGAAAGGCCTGGTGCCGGATTTTCTCGGGTCGATTCTGCAAGAACATCTGCGGCAATTCGGACGCTATCCGCCGATCAAGGGTATCGCACCTTTGCGTCAGGCGATCGTTGCGTGGATGGGACGTCGTTATCCGATCCTCGAAGGACAGATCGACGCCGAGAGCCACGTGCTGCCATTGAACGGCTCGCGCGAAGGCTTGTTCTCGGCGATCTTTCCGGCCATGGCGCGCCGACCGGACATCGAGCGCCCGGCGGTCTTGATTCCAAATCCGTTCTATCAGGCCTATGCCGCAGCCGCGGCGGCGGCGGGCGGCGGCGGGCCGGTATTCCTGCCAAGCACGGCCGAAGCCCGTTTTCTACCGACGCTCGACGCCATCGACGAAAAGCTCCTGCGACGGACCGTCGCCTTCTATCTCTGCACGCCGTCAAACCCGCAGGGTGCGGTCGCGGATCGCTCTTATCTCGCCGCGGTCGTTGCGCTCGCGCGGCGCTTCGATTTTTTGCTGTTCGCCGATGAGTGCTATTCGGAGATCTATAGCGACGCACCTCCGCCCGGCGCGCTTGCGACGGCCCATGGCGAGACGCAGAGCTTGGCCAATGTCGTGACGTTCAATTCGCTTTCGAAGCGATCCGGGCTGCCTGGCCTTCGGTCAGGCTTCGTGGCGGGAGACCCGGATTTCATCGCGGCCTTCCTGCGCTTCCGCAACGTGGCGTGCCCGCAAGTGCCGCTGCCCATCCAGCACGTCTCAGTCGCTGCCTGGAGCGACGAGCGTCATGTCGAGGAGGGCAGGGCGCTCTACCGCAAGAACTTCGCCGTAGCCGATGCCGTGCTTGGCGGCCGCTATGGCTACCGGAAGCCGGCAGGGACCTTCTTCCTTTGGCTGAATATGGCGGCTTTCGGGGGCGGGGAGCAGGCCGCGAAAACCCTTTGGAAAGGGTGTGGTGTCAGAGTGCTGCCGGGGGCTTACCTGGCACAAGCCGGCCCAAATGGCGTCAATCCGGGTACGGACTACGTCAGGGTCGCGCTGGTGCATGACGCGGACACCACCCGCGAGGCCTTGACACGAATCGTCGCCACACTGGGTTGAGGGATGGCCAGAGGCAGAGCTAAGCAGCGGCGGCGCCTCCTGCCGGGCGCGGTAGAGTCGGGCCTGCGCCGCCTCATGTTCGGCGGCTACGGACTGCTGATCGTAACCATCGCCTGCGCCGCCTGGGCGAGCCTCGCCACCTGGTCGGTGCACGACCCGAGCCTCAATAACGCCACCCGAGCCGCGCCGCGCAATCTGCTGGGCAGTTGGGGCGCCGTGGTCGCGGATCTCACCATCCAGTCGCTGGGACTTGCCGGGATTATCCTTTTCCTGCCGCTGGCCGCTTGGGGTTGGCATCTCTTCTTCGGCACCGCGCCGAACCGCCGCAGGCTTAGGCTGCTTGCCTGGCCGGCTTCCGTCATTCTGCTCGCCGCAGCCCTTTCGGCGCTGCCGCAACCGAAGAGCTGGCCGCTACCGAACGGGCTTGGCGGCATTTTCGGCGACTTCTTCATGGCCGGAGCCCATATCATTGGGCCGTTCCTGCCGCAGGCCGCGGTTTCCTTCGTCGCCGGCCTCGCTTTCCTGGTGATCGGCATCATGCTGCTGCTGTTCGCCTGCGGCACCAGCACCTCGCGACTGATCGCGCTTTGGGCGCCGCGAAGTGACGCAGCCAGTGAATGGGTCAATGCCTCGCTTGGCGCAGCGATGCATGTCGCCATGCATACCGGCGGCAAGCTGGAGCGGATCTTTCGACGCCGGCCGCGCGAGGAGGATGAGTTCGAAGAGGAACTCGAAGATGAGGAAGAGGACTGGGACGCGGCCGCGCAGGCCGCCGATTCCGACGGCCGGATTGAGCCCTCCTTCGGACCGGCCCCGATAGGCGAGGAATTCGACGAGGAGGACGAGGAGGAGGACGACGGATCGTCTTCCTACCGTATCACGCGCCTCGACCCGAAGAAGCAGAAGAAGAAGCACACGGGCCTCTCGCGCGCGCCGCGCAGCGATGAGCCCTACGACCCGCCATCAATCAAGCTGTTGCAGCAGCCGCGCTCGAGCAAAGGGCGCAACGGCATCAGCGACGAGGTGCTGCAGGAGAACGCACGCGAGCTCGAAGGCGTGCTTCAGGACTTCGGCGTCAAGGGCGAGATCACCAATGTGCGGCCTGGCCCGGTGGTGACGCTCTACGAACTCGAGCCCGCTCCCGGCACCAAATCCTCACGCGTGATCGGGTTGGCCGACGATATTGCGCGGTCGATGAGCGCGGTGTCGACCCGCGTCGCCGTGGTGCCAGGCCGCAACGCCATCGGCATCGAGCTTCCCAATGACCGGCGCGAGGTCGTGCTGTTGCGCGCGCTGTTGGAGACGCCGGATTTCGACGAAAGCGATGCGCGGCTCGCGCTGGCGCTTGGCAAGAATATCGGCGGCGAGCCGATCGTGGTCGATCTCGCCCGCATGCCGCACCTGCTGATCGCCGGCACCACCGGCTCCGGCAAATCGGTCGGCATCAATACGATGATCTTGTCCCTGCTTTACCGGCTGTCGCCCGAGCAGTGCAAATTCATCATGATCGATCCGAAGATGCTGGAGCTATCGGTCTATGACGGCATCCCGCATCTGCTCGCGCCCGTGGTCACCGACCCGAAAAAGGCGGTGGTGGCGCTCAAATGGACCGTGCGCGAGATGGAGGAGCGCTACAAGCGCATGTCCAAGCTCGGGGTCCGCGACATCAAGGGCTACAACACCCGCATCCTGCACGCCGAGGCCAAAGGCGAAATTCTGACCCGCACGGTACAGACCGGCTTCGATCGCGCCACCGGCCGCGCCATCTACGAGCAGGAGGAGATGGACTACGAAACGATGCCGTTTATCGTCGTCATCGTGGACGAGATGGCGGATCTGATGATGGTCGCGGGCAAGGACATCGAAGCCGCGGTGCAGCGGCTGGCGCAAATGGCGCGCGCCGCCGGCATCCATCTCATCACCGCGACGCAGCGGCCAAGCGTCGATGTCATCACCGGCACGATCAAAGCCAACTTTCCGACTCGGGTGAGCTTCCAGGTCACCTCGAAGATCGACAGCCGCACCATTCTCGGAGAGCAGGGGGCTGAGCAGCTGCTCGGTCAAGGCGACATGCTCTATATGGCCGGTGGCGGACGCATCATGCGCGTGCACGGGCCGTTCGTTTCGGACGACGAAGTCGAAAAGGTGGTGCGCCACCTGAAAAAGCAAGGCGTACCGGCCTATCTCGAGGCCGTCACCGAAGAGGAAGATGACGACGAGGGCGGAGTAGCGGGCGAAGAGTACGGCGATTCCGGCAACGAGTTGTACGACCAGGCCGTTGCTATCGTGCTGCGCGACCGCAAGGCCTCCACCAGCTACATTCAGCGGCGGCTGGGCATCGGTTATAACCGGGCCGCCTCGCTGATCGAGCGGATGGAGAATGAGGGCCTGATCGGCGCCGCCAACCATGCCGGGAAGCGCGAGATTCTGGTGGGTGGGGACGAGGCCGAAAGGCCCTATTGACCCGCGAAGCTGCCAAGAAGTTGACCAGATTTGCTTGAATCATCTATCGATCTCTTCAGGCTAGAGCCGCGCCGGTCGACGGGGGGGTTGATGAGACGTTTGAAAGCCGCCGGGCTACTCTTGGGGCTGCCGCTCGCCCTTTCGCTTTTGCTGGCGCAGGCACACGCTGAGGACGGCACCACGGTGGCCAAGAGCCCGCCGTCCAAGGCCGAGCCGCCCCAGCCCAAGGGCCTCACCGAACCGGAAGACGAGCTGAGGCCAGCCCTAGGCGACGAGACCGGGGCAACCGGGACGGCGGCGCCGGTCGAGGAGATCGAGCCGGCCGAGCTTGACGAAGGCGCCGGGTGGGAAGCTGCGGTCGAGGCCGCACAGGCGGCAACGCCGTTGATCGGCGAGGAGCAGGACAAAGCCGTCACGCGCATCAACGCCTATTTCAACAATATCACCAATCTGCAAGGCTCATTCGAGCAGGTCGATTCCACCAACAAGCGCTCCACGGGGCGGTTCTATGTGCAGCGGCCGGGCAAGATCCGCTTCGACTATGCGCCGCCGAGCGGGTTGCGCATCATCGCCGACGGCCGCTTCCTGGCCATCGAGGACTCCGACCTCAAGACGGTCGAGAAATATCCCATCGCCTCGACGCCGTTCAAATTGCTGCTGACCGAGGCCGTGGATCTCGCACGCGATGCCCGCATCATGGGGGTTGAGAGCCAGGAAGGCACGCTCGCCATCTCGCTCCAGGACAAGTCGGGTGACGCGGCCGGAAGCATCAGGCTGCTGTTCGAGACAGGGTCTGATCTTCAGTTGAAACAGTGGTTGATCACCGACGCGCAAGGATTGACGACCAGGGTGACAGTCAATGACGTGATCGCGGGACGAAGGGTCGCAGCCGATTTCTTTACCGCCAAGGAGAGCTTTCAGCCCTTCCGCTAGGATAAATCGCGTATTTATGAAGGCCGCACGGCCATCTCCCGGTCATTCCTTGGCCCCCGGGGGGAGAAGTGAAAATCTAGCCGAATCAACGCCTTCTCTTGGAGGCGGGGGTGATTATTTACGCCGTGTTAAATTTTTCACCCCGCGCCAGTTGAAATCCCCCTGAAATCTACTTATGTCTGGGCCCTAGAAGCGAGCCACATCGCTTTTCATCGGTAGTGCCCCCCGTCTAGCCGAAGATGTGGTTCGCTCGTGCCGGCTTCCCTCCCGGCACGCGCGCGAAAAAAAACGCGCTTCTGGCGCCCAACCACGCGCAGCGGTTGGGCGCCTTTCTTTTGGCTATTGTAATACTTCCCAAACCCAACTGGATTCTCAAGAGCTTGCCGAGAGTGATGGCAGCTTCGGTCTCATTTCATCCTCCGAGCGAAAACCCCGGCAAGCGCATCTCTCAAAACCGTGATTAACTGTCGCTGGTTGAAGGGCTTGTTCTCAACCTCTGAGGTGTTTATGTCGTCCGCAAGTGATGGGTTTCCCTCCCCATCACACGGTCCCCCCAAAAGGACCCTAGAAGCCCCGGCCAGTCCCCCCCGTCTGCCGGGGCTTCTTCTTGTCGGGCTCGACCGACCGGCGGGCTGGTGACAGCAGGCCGGGGTTGAAACGGGAACACGCGTGGCTATCTAGGTTGCAGTGACGGGTCTTCCCTCCCCGTCACAGGTTCCCCCCAGAAGGAACCGGAGAAGCCCCGAGTCCCCCCGTCTCCGGGGCTTCTTCTTTATTGCCGGAGCATCGCTTGTGCATCCGGTGGATGCGGAAGCCACGGGGCTTGTCATCGCGATCGCCCGCACCGATTCTTGCCGCGCCATGCGTTTTCGCCTCGCCACCTGGAACATCAACTCGGTCAGACTCCGGCTCGATCTCGTTGCCCGCCTCATGCACGCCGAAGCGCCCGACGTGCTCTGCCTGCAAGAGATCAAATGCGTCGACGACAAATTCCCTGAACTCGAGCTCCGCGCCCTCGGCTTTCCCCATGTCGCGGTCTGCGGGCAGAAGGGCTATCACGGCGTAGCCATCCTCTCGCGCATTCCGTTCAGGCGCGAACAGCGCCGCGACATTTGCGGGCGCGGGCATGCGCGGCATCTTTCCGTGGTGCTCGACGGAGCGGCCGGCCCGGCGCCACTCGTGCTGCACAATGTCTATGTGCCGGCCG
Source organism: Methyloceanibacter sp. (assembly GCA_035456885.1). GTDB lineage: Bacteria > Pseudomonadota > Alphaproteobacteria > Rhizobiales > Methyloligellaceae > Methyloceanibacter. The sequence goes on along the minus strand of DATICH010000069.1, from coordinate 16,314 downwards.
GCGGTGATCTGCCTGACCCGGAATTGAACGACAAGTTTCGTCACAAACTCGATTTTCTCGAGGCGATGGAGGCTTGGTTCAAGCCGATGCGCGGCAAACGCAAGAACCGCATGATCATGGTCGGCGATCTGAACGTGGCGCCGCTTCCCACCGATGTCTGGTCGCACAAGCAGCTGCTCAAGGTCGTGAGCCACACGCCGGCCGAAACCGAGCGTTTCGCCCGCGTGCAGGCGGCGCATGACTGGATCGACGTGATGCGCCGGCACGTGCCCGCAGAGCAGAAGCTGTTCACCTGGTGGAGCTATCGCAACCGCGATTGGCGGGCGTCGAATCGCGGCCGGCGGCTGGACCATATCTGGACCACGCCGGCGCTCGACGGCGCGGCGGTGTCGATGCGCGTGCTCGACGAGACGCGCGACTGGCCGCGCACCTCCGACCATGTGCCGGTCATCGCCGACTTCGTAGTGGAGTAAATTAGGGAACGAGCTTGTAGCCGCCGGTCTCGGTGATCAGCAGCTCGGCCTGCGACGGGTCTTTCTCGATCTTCTGCCGCAAGCGGTAGATATGCGTCTCGAGCGTGTGAGTGGTTACGCCGGCATTATAGCCCCACACTTCGTGCAACAGCACGTCGCGGGTCACCACCCGCTCGCCGGCACGGTAGAGATATTTCAGGATCGAGGTTTCCTTCTCGGTCAGCCTGATCTTCTTGCCATTGCCATCGACCAATATTTTCGAGGCGGGCTTGAAAGTGTAGGGGCCAATGGGGAAGACAGCGTCCTCGCTCTGCTCGTGCTGGCGGAGCTGAGCGCGGATGCGGGCGAGCAGCACGCCGAGCTTGAACGGCTTGGTCACATAATCGTTGGCGCCGGATTCAAGACCGAGAATGGTGTCCGCGTCGGAGGTCTGCGCCGTCAGCATGATGACGGGCCCCTTGAAACCGCCGCGCCGCAACAGCTTGCAGGCCTCGCGCCCGTCGAGGTCGGGAAGCCCGATGTCGAGCAGCACGAGATCGATATGGCCGTTGCGCGCCTGTTTCAGCCCTTCCTGCCCCGTCGAGGCAAGCACGGTGTCGAATTCCTCATGCAAGGAGAGCTGCTCGCTCAACGACTCGCGAAGCTCGTCGTCATCGTCGATGATCAAGATCTTGCGGGCATTGCTCATCGGCCGTCCCCGGGCTTCTATCCGCATGGCGAGTTGTAAGCGGGGCAAGCCTTGCCGACAAGCACGTCCCGAAGCAGGCAGGAAAAGGGTTGGTATTAGTGCAAGTTAGGCGATCGCAACCGGTTTTCGTGCGGCGCGCGCCGGGGCGGGGGCTCCAAGCACGGGTTGCGCTGGCGCATGGCGTGAGACAAGCGGCGCTCGGCCGCGGGGGTATTCGCGCGCTGAAACGGGAAGGGGACGGGGGCACGCCGCTCGGACGCTTTGCCGTACGCCAGGTGCTTTACCGAAGCGACCGCATGGCGAGGCCGCGCACGGCTCTGCCGTTGCGCGCGATCCGCAGCAGCGACGGCTGGTGTGAGGATCCCGCGGACCGGAACTACAATCGGCTGGTGAGACTTTCATCCCGCAACACCGCTGATCGCCTCAAGCGCGGCGACCACCTCTACGATCTCGTGCTGGTACTCGGCTATAACGACCGGCCGCGGGTGAGGGGTAGGGGAAGCGCGATCTTCGTGCATCTGGCGCGGCCAGGCTACGCGCCCACGGCCGGTTGCATCGCGCTCTCGCGCCACGATACTTTGATGTTGCTGCGGCAATTGCGGGCGGATTCGAAGATCGTCGTGATGCCTTGAATCCTAGTCAGTCATTTATCCTTTTGGGGGCGGGCGCCGAAGATGGCGGTGCCGATGCGCACATAGGTCGCCCCGAAGGCAACGGCGCGGGCGAAGTCACCGCTCATGCCCATGCTGAGTTCCTTGATGTGAAGCGTCTCGGCAAGCTTGCCGAGAAGCAAAAAATGGGTCGCAGGGTCCTGGTCGAACGGCGGGATGCACATGAGCCCGTCGATGGTGAGGCCGAACGTGTCACGGCATAGCGCGACGAAGGCGTCGGCGTCGCCCGGCGCGACGCCGGCCTTTTGTGGCTCCCCGCCAGTATTCACTTGCACGAAGAGGCGCGGGCGACGGTCCGATCGCGCCATCTCCTCGGCAAGCATGCGCCCAAGCTTCGGCCGGTCCAGCGTCTCGATCACGTCGAACAGCGCGACGGCCTCGCGCGCTTTGTTGGTTTGCAGCGGTCCGATTAGATGCAGCTCGATATCAGGATGGCGCTGCTTGATCGCGGGCCATTTGCGATGGGCTTCCTGCACGCGGTTTTCGCCGAACACGCGCTGGCCGGCGCCAATCGCCTGCTCGATGGCTTCGGGCGCGACGGTCTTGGTGACGGCCACGAGCTTCACCGAGTCCGGATCGCGGCCCGCGGCTTCGGCGGCAAGCGCGATCTCTTCGCGTACAAGCCGCAGCCGGGCAGGGACCTCGATCGTGTCGGGATCGGCATTCATGCGTGCTATGTAGCAGGGCTTCGCCGCGCGCGTAACTTGACCGCGTTCGTCATTTCGGTTCATTCCCGTCGAACAGATTGGAGCAAACAGCAGCCATGGCGGCGGACCGCTACGACGCGCCGAGACGCGAAAAACACTGGCAGGCCGAGTGGGAGCAGCGCGGCATCTTCGCCGCGTCCGAGGACGATCCGCGCCCGAAATATTATGTTCTAGAAATGTTCCCCTACCCCTCTGGACGCATCCATATGGGGCATGTGCGGAATTACACGATGGGCGATGTGGTGGCGCGCTATATGCGCGCCAAAGGCCACAACGTGCTGCACCCGATGGGCTGGGATGCCTTCGGGCTGCCAGCGGAGAATGCGGCGATCGAGCGCCGCGTCCACCCGGCCAAATGGACCTACGACAATATCGCGGTGATGCGCGGGCAGCTCAAAAGCATGGGCCTGTCGCTCGACTGGTCCAGGGAACTCGCCACCTGTGACCTCGACTATTACCACCAGCAGCAGCGCCTGTTCCTCGACCTGCTGAAAGCGGGCCTGGTCGATCGCAAAACCCGCAAAGTGAACTGGGACCCGGTAGACCAGACAGTGCTTGCCAACGAGCAGGTAATCGACGGCCGCGGTTGGCGCTCGGGTGCCGTGATCGAGCAGCGTGAGCAGCCGGAGTGGGTTTTCAAGATTACCGATTATGCGGACGACCTGCTCGAAGCCTTGGCCGGTCTCGAGCGCTGGCCCGACAAGGTCAGGCTGATGCAGGCGAATTGGATCGGCCGCTCGGACGGTTTACTCGTCCGCTTCGAGGTCGTGCCCGGCACCAGATCGAAAGCTCATGACGTCATCGAGGTGTTCACCACGCGGCCCGACACGCTGTTTGGCGCGAGTTTCATCGCCGTCGCGCCGGACCATCCGCTGGCCAGGACCGTCGCCGAGAAGAATGCCGGCGCCGCGGCATTCATCGACGAGTGTCACCATCACGGCACCAGTGCCGCCGAGCTCGAGACGCAGGAGAAGAGGGGTTTCGACACTGGACTGCGCGTGCGCCATCCGGTGATCGACGGGACCGAGCTTCCCGTTTACATCGCCAATTTCATCGTCATGGAGTATGGCACCGGCGCAATCTTTGGCTGCCCGGCGCACGATGAGCGCGACTTCGAGTTCGCCCGCGCCAAGGGACTGCCGGTGCTCCCCGTCGTGCTGCCGCCCGATACGGATGCGAAGAGCTTCACGGTGGGTAAGGAGCCCTATACCGGCGACGGCACCTTGATCAATTCAGGCTTTCTCGACGGTCTTTCCGTCGACCAGGCAAAGAGCGCGATTGCCGAGCATCTCATGAAGACGAAGATCAAGGGTAAACCTGCCGCCGCACGGCAAGTACAGTACCGCCTACGCGATTGGGGAATCTCGCGGCAGCGCTATTGGGGTTGCCCCATACCGATGATCCATTGCCCGACCTGCGGCGTCGTAGCAGTGCCGGAGAAGGACCTTCCGGTGAAGCTCCCAGACGATGTCAACTTCGACAAGCCGGGCAATCCGCTCGATCACCACCCGACCTGGAAGCACGTCACGTGTCCCTCCTGCGGGGGGCCGGCGACGCGCGAGACCGACACGATGGACACGTTCGTGGATTCGTCGTGGTACTTCGCGCGCTTCTGCTCACCGAAGTCCGGCGAGCCGACCGACACCAACGCGGTCGGCTATTGGCTGCCGGTTGACCAATATATCGGTGGAGTCGAGCACGCGATCCTGCATCTGCTCTATGCGCGGTTCTTCACGCGCGCCATGCACAAGACCGGTCACGTCGCGATCGACGAACCGTTCAAGGGTCTGTTCACGCAAGGCATGGTGACGCACGAGACCTACAAGGACGCGGAAGGCAGGTGGGTGTTTCCCGAGGAAGTGAGCCGCAAGGACGGCAACGCGGTACACGCGAAGACCGGGGAGCCGATCAGCATCGGTGCCGTCGAGTCGATGTCCAAGTCGAAGAAGAACGTGGTCGATCCCGACACCATCATCGCCGCCTACGGCGCGGACACGGCGCGCTGGTTCATGCTGTCCGATACCCCGCCCGAGCGCGACATCGAATGGACCGCGGCGGGCGTCGAGGGCGCGCATCGGTTCCTACAGCGGGTCTGGCGGCTGGTGCGGGAGGTGACCGCCAAAGGAGCGCCCAAGGGCACCCCCAAGCCCGACCGATTCGGGCCCGAGGCGGAGACGCTGCGTCGCGCTGCCCACCGCAGTGTGGCGGCGGTGACGGCAGCCATTGAGAAACTCCGTTTCAACGCTGCCGTAGCCCATATCTACGAACTGGCCAACGCGCTGTCATCTGGCTTGCAAAAGACCGGACTACAACCGTCTGCGGATTTGGCCTATGCTTTGCGAGAGGCCGCCGAGCTTCTAGCCCGAATCGCCGCCCCCATGGTCCCCCATTTGGCCGAGGAGTGCTGGGCTCTGCTGGGTCAGGAGGGGCTAGTCGCCGAAACGCCCTGGCCGGTCCCAGAAAAGGCCCTTTTGCTCGAGGATACTGTCACGATCGCGGTCCAGGTGAACGGTAAAAGGCGGGATGAATTGACGATTGCGCGGGACGCCGCATCGGAGGATATTGAACGAGAGGCGCTCAAGCTCGACAATGTCGTGCGCGCCATAGGGGGACGCAAAATCAAGAAGGTGGTGGTCGTGCCGCAGAGGATCATCAATGTGGTCGCGTAGCCATGCCCTATTGGCCGTGCTCTGCGCGGGCTTAGCCGCCTTCGCGTTGTCCGGCTGCGGCTTCCAGCCGCTCTACGGCGGCACTACCGCCGGCGGCCAGAGGCTGGCCACGGTGATGGCCGGCATCGAGATCGTACCCATTCCCGGGCGGGTCGGCCAAAAGCTCCGCAACGAGCTGATCTTCGACACAACCGGCGGCGGAAATACGGGCCCGACGCGCTACCGGCTGGAAATCGCGATCAAGGAGAGCGTGATCGACCAGCTGGTACAGATCACCGGCGACGCCACCGGCCAAGTCTATCAGCTCGACGCCACCTTCCAGCTTATCGACACGTCGACCCGCAAGGTGGTGTATCAGGGCAAGGCGATCTCGCGGGCGCCCTATAACCGCTTTCAGGAAATCTTTGCCAATGTGCGCGCGCGCTACGACGCGGAGAACCGCGCCGCGCGCACGGTCTCGGAAAGCATCAGGACGCAGCTCGCGGCGCACCTCGCCAACGCCGCCTAGCGCACAGTCTCTTCCCTTGCCTTTCCGCTCGATGTGGCCGCTGATCGATCATGGTCGCCTACAAATCGTCCGCCGTCGCAAGCTTCCTGAAGTCGCCGAAGCCGAATTGCCGCGCTGTGCTGGTCTATGGTCCGGATGCAGGGCTTGTCGCTGAGCGCGTCAATCTGCTTCTGCAAATCTTCCGCCGCCGCGCCGAAGGTGACACCGAGTTCGTTTGGCTCGGCGAACGAGACCTTGCAGACGATCCAGCGCGGCTCGAAGTCGAGCTCAACACAAAGCCGATGTTCGCCGCACAGAGCGTGGTGCGCCTCACGGTCTGGCCAAAGTTCGACGTGCAATCGCTCAAGGGACTGCTCGGCACGGAGTTCGCGAATCCGTTGATCGTCGAGGCCGGCAATCTGCGGCCTGACTCAGGCTTGCGCAAACTGTTCGAGACTCACAAAACTGCGGCGGCACTGCCTTGCTACAGCGACGAGCGGTCGCTCGCCGGTCTGATTGAAGCCGAACTCTCCAATGCGGGACTCAGTATCGACAGGGACACACGCGACTATCTGATGACGCGGCTCGGCGCGGACCAGGCTTTGTCACGTGCCGAGTGCGTCAAGCTCGCACTTTACGCGCAGGGGCGGGGGCGCATCAGCCATGAGGATGTTGAGGCGATCGTCGGCGACGCCGCCGAGACGGCGATCGAGAATTTCGTCTATGCCACGAGCGGCGGCGATGTGCGCGCTGCGCTCAGCGAATTGCAGCGGCTCGCCGCGGCGGGCACCAATAGAGCAGCAGCGCTCTCGGCGCTCGGACGACACTTCACACAACTGCATCGCGTCGCCTCGACCGCGAGCAGTGGCGGCAGTCTGGAGGACGGCGTGAAGGCTCTGCGGCCACGTCCGCATTTCAAACGTGAGCCGCTCTTCGTCGCGCATTGCAAGCGTTGGGGCGTGGCGCGGCTCGCGCATGCGCTGCCGCTGATCCAGGAAGCGACGCAGCGCTCGCGGCGCGCACCGGATCTCGACACCGCCTTCGCCGAGCGACTGGTGCTGACGCTCACGTCGAGGATTTGACGTAGACGTCCAACGTAGTATGCATGGCCCCGCGCCAAGCAGGAGCCGGTATGAACGAGCGCAACGAGACGCAAGACGCACGCGACAAGCTGTTCGCGCTATTGAAGGAGAAGGCGTTCCGGCGCGGTAAGGTCATCCTCGCCTCTGGTCGAGAGAGCGACTACTATTTCGACATGAAGCCGGCGATGCTCGATCCGGACGGCGCCGCACTGATGGCGGAGTTAATTCTTCAACAACTTCAAGATGTTACGGCTGACTGCGTGGGCGGTTTGGAGATGGGCGCGGTGCCGCTCATTGCGCCAGTCGCAATGCAGAGCCGGATGATCGGACGCCCCCTGCCCGGCTTCTTCGTGCGCAAAGCGGTAAAGGATCACGGCACCAAGAAGCGGGTCGACGGCAACGACATCGCCGGCAAGACGGTAGTCATTCTGGAGGACGTGACGACGACCGGCGCATCGGCGATGGATGCGGTCAAGGCGGTCACCGAGGCCGGCGCGAGGGTTGCGCTGGTGATCTCGATCCTCGATCGCGGCGAAGGCGCGGCCGAGCTCTACAAGACCGCCGGCATTCCGTTCAGGTCGCTGTTCACCGCCGCAGAGTTCTTGCGCAGCTAGCGGCGCCGCAGGAGGCGATGGCGGACGTCCTCCAACTGATCGAGCGTCGTGTAGCGAATGCGGAGCTCGCCCTTCTCGCCCTTTCTTTTGCGGATCTCGACGTCGAGACCGAGAGCTTCGCGCAGCTCAGCCTCGGCGGCTCGGGTGTCGGCATCCTTGGACCTAGCGCGTTTGGGCTTGGCGCTGCGCGCTTGCGTCAGCGCCTCGACCTGGCGGACGGAGAGTCCGAGATTCACCGCACGCGCGGCAAGCGCCTCGGCGTCGGCACGTCCGACCAGCGGACGCGCATGTCCGGCGGTCAATTGAGCGGTTCGAACCAAGTCTTGAACGGTTTCGGGCAGCTTCAAGAGTCGTAGCGTATTGGCGAGATGGCTGCGGCTCTTGCCGATCACCTTGGCGAGGTCTTCCTGCGTATAGCCGTGGCCGTCCATCAGCAGCTTATAGCCTTCGCCTTCTTCGATCGCATTCAGGTCCTCGCGCTGGACGTTCTCGATGATGGCGATCTCGACCGCCTCCTGGTCCGAGAGCGAACGCACCACCACCGGCACGTCGTGCAGATTGGCAAGTTGCGCCGCGCGCCAGCGCCGCTCACCGGCAACGATCTCATAGGTGTCGCCGGATGACGGTCTCACCACGAGCGGCTGCACCAAGCCACGCTCGCGGATCGATGACGCGAGCTCTTCGAGCTGTGCTTCGGCGAAAGTGCGTCGCGGATTGAACCTGCCCGGCTTCAACGCTGCGAGCGGCACGGTGCGCTGATCCTCCTCAAGCCCGAGCGCGCCCTCGTCGAACCGGTCGCCGATCAGCGACGCGAGTCCCCTCCCCAGTCTTGTCTTCTGCGCACCCGCCGTCATGGCAGTCTCCTTCCCGTTGATTCGCCGATAGATGATCATGCGGCACGCATCCGCCGCTCGCGCTCGATCACCTCGGAGGCAAGTTGAATGTAGGCTTGGCTGCCGGTGCAGCGATAATCGTAGAGCAACACCGGTTTGCCGTGCGACGGGGACTCGGCCACCCGCACATTGCGCGGGATGATCGTCGTGTAGACCTTCTCGCCGAGTACGCGCCTGACATCGTCCACCACCTGGTCCGACAGACTAGTGCGCTGATCGTACATGGTGAGCACCACCCCGTGGATTTGGAGCTTGGGATTGAGGCGCACCCTGATCTCCTCGACCGTGCTCAGGAGCTGCGCCAAGCCCTCGAGCGCGAAGAATTCACATTGCAGCGGCACCAAAACCGCGTCCGCTGCGGCAAGAGCGTTAACGGTTAGTAAATTCAGGGACGGGGGACAGTCGATCAGCACGTAACTGGTGGCGAGCTCTGGGTCCTCGGCGGCCACCATCGCCGCCAGGCAATCGCGCAACCGGTAGTGCCTGCCGGATGCGCCTCCCGCCTCGCGCTCAAAGGACATCAGATCGATGGTCGCGGGCACGATCGACAGCCGCGGGACATGCGTCGGCACGCACGCCGCGGCGATGGTCGCCTCCCCGCCGAGAACATCGAAGGTCGAGAGCGGCCGCTCGTCGACGCCAAGCCCGGTGCTGGCATTGCCCTGCGGATCGAGATCGATGATCAGCACGCGCTCACCGACCGCCGCCAGCGCCGTGCCGAGATTGATGGCCGTGGTGGTCTTGCCGACGCCACCCTTCTGGTTGGCGAGTGCCAGAACGCGCATGCGGCGCGGTTCGAAGCCGTTCATGGCGCGCCCTTCCCGCGCGGGCGAAGCGCCGTCACTTCGAGGATATGCGAGTCGGCTGTCAGGCTCGGATGCTGCCGCACAGCGAAGTCCCACGCCGCGCGTGCAGCCTCGATCTCGGTGCTTGCTTCCCGGCCTTTCAAAAACAGCCCGCGCGTGCCCGGCCCGAAGAACGGGCTCGCCAGTTCGAACAGACGCGGCAGCGGCGCGAGCGCCCGCGCGCTCACCACGTCAGGCGCGAGTCGGTCGGCGGTTTCGGCGAGATCTTCAATGCGCATAGCGTGGATCTCCACAGGCGCCTGGGTCGCGCGCGCGACTTCGGCGAGGAACGCGCATTTCTTACGGCTGGTCTCGACCAGGTGTACGCGGAAGCCGGGCCTTCCCGCCCCCAAAAGGGCGACAACCATACCCGGAAAACCTGCCCCCGAACCGAGATCCAGCCAGAGTCGCGCATTTTGCGCAAGAGTCAGCAGCTGCGCAGAGTCGGCAAAATGCCGACTCCAGAGCTGGGGCAGGGTCGAGGGCGCGATCAGGTTGGTCGATTTCTGCCAGTGGGAGAGCAATTCCTCATAGCGGGCGAGCCTGTGGATTGTTTCACGTGGAACTTTAAAGACTTCCGCGAAGTCCTCGGGGCCCTCGACGGCGACCGCCCCCTGCCCGCGTGCCATGGCCGGCTCAGGCGCTGCGCACGGCCGCGCCCTTTTTCAGATGGGCGAGGAGGAGCATAAGCGCCGCCGGCGTCATGCCATCGAGCCGGGCCGCCTGGCCGAGACTCGCCGGGTGGTGGCGCTCGAGCTTGAGGCGGAGTTCGGTGGAGAGGCCGGGCAGGGCGCCGAACACAAAGCCCGGCGGGATGGCAATACCCTCGTCCTTGCGGAAGGCGGCGATGTCCTCCTCCTGGCGCTTCACATAGACGGCGTAGCGCGCATCGACCGCGAGCTGCTCGGCGATATCGGGATCGAGCGCGCCGATCTCCGGCCAGATCGCGGCGAGCCGCGTGACATCGACGCCTGGGTAAGACAGGAGATCGTAGGCGCTCCGCTTGCGCCCGTCGCGATTGACGCTGAGACCGTGCTTCGCCGCTTCATCCGGCGTGAGGGAAAGGCGACGCAGCAATGCTTCGCCCTCGGCGAGATGCTGCGTTTTGGTGGCGAAGGCTGCGCGGCGCTCAGGCCCGACGCAACCGATGCCGATGCCGAGCGGCGTGAGGCGCTGATCGGCATTGTCGGCACGAAGCGTGAGGCGATATTCGGCACGGCTGGTGAACATGCGATAGGGCTCGGTCACGCCGCGCGTGACCAGGTCGTCGATCATCACGCCGAGATAACCGTCGGCGCGCGTCACGGCTAAGCGCCGCTCCGTCCCCGATGCGGAGAGCGCGGCGTTGATGCCGGCGACGAGCCCCTGCCCGGCCGCTTCCTCGTAGCCGGTCGTGCCGTTGATCTGGCCGGCCAGGAACAGACTGGCGATGGCCTTCGTCTCCAGGCTCGGGTTCAGCTCGCGCGGGTCGACATAGTCGTACTCGATGGCGTAGCCCGGCCGGATCACGCGCGCCTGCTCGAGACCCGGGATGGTCTTGAGGAAAGCGTGCTGCACGCCCTCGGGCAGCGAGGTCGAGATGCCGTTCGGATAGACCGTGTCGTCGTCGAGGCCTTCCGGCTCGAGGAAGATCTGGTGGCTGTCGCGCTCCTTGAAGCGGACCACCTTGTCTTCGATGGACGGGCAGTAGCGCGGGCCGACGCTCTCGATCGCGCCGCTATACATTGGCGCGCGGTCGAGATTGGCGGCGATGATCGCGTGGGTCGCGTCGGTCGTGTGTGTGATGTGGCAGGCGATCTGCGGCGTGGCGATCTCGCGGGTGAGGAAGGAGAAGGGCCGGGGCGGGGCGTCGCCATGCTGGACCTCAAGGCCGTCCCAACGAATGGTCCTGCCATCGAGGCGAGGGGGTGTCCCGGTCTTGAGCCGGCCGATGCGCAGGCCAAGCCCGTAGAGGCGATCCGACAGGCCAAGGGCAGGGGCCTCGTTGATGCGGCCCGCCGGGATCTTTGTCTCGCCGATATGGATCAGGCCGCGCAGAAAGGTGCCGGTGGTGAGCACGACCGCGCCAGCCGCAATGCGCCGGCCGTCGGCGGTGACCACGCCCGCGGCGCGGGCGCCTTCCACGATCAGATCCTCGACCGCGGCCTCGATCACGTCGAGGCCCGGCGTGGCGCCGATCGCCGCCTGCATGGCCCGGCGGTAGAGCTTGCGGTCAGCCTGGGCGCGGGGGCCCTGCACGGCCGGTCCCTTGCTCCGGTTCAGCACGCGAAACTGAATGCCGGCCTGGTCGGCGACCCGCCCCATTAGCCCGTCGAGCGCATCGATCTCGCCTACCAAATGGCCCTTGCCCAGCCCGCCAATGGCCGGATTGCAGGACATCTCGCCGATCGTGGCGGCGCTGTGCGTCACCAGCGCGGTCCTGGCGCCGAGGCGCGCCGCGGCGGCGGCCGCCTCGCAGCCGGCATGGCCGCCGCCGATGACGATGACGTCGAAACGCTTGTTCATGGCCCGTACCTAAGCTGTTCGGGCCGCAAGGTCAAAGCGCCCTGCCCGATTGTTTCACGTGAATCAACTCTGCGGATCAGGCTTCGCGGAGACCATTTGCCTATGTCCGGACGGCCTGCGGAGACATTCAAGACCCGGTTCGGACTGTTCGGATGCGACGGCGAGGCCTCCGAAACATGCGCGGACAGATGCATCGATGTTCAAGAAGCCGAACGCGATGCTGCCGGTCATTTACCGATGCAGAACTCGGCGAAGATGGCGCCGAGCACCTCCTCGACATCGATGCGGCCGGTCAGCCTGCCGAGATGATGCGCGGCGATGCGGAGCTCCTCGGCTTTGAGCTCGGGCCCGAGCTTGGGATCGGCGAAGTGCTGAAGCGCGGCCGCGGCGGCCTCAAGCTCGAGCCGGTGGCGGGTGCGGGTCGGTAGCGGGCCCCCTGCCCCGGAATCCACCGCTTCCGCGGCGCGCTCGGCCAGCACCGCGACCAGGCCGTCGATGCCCTCGCCGGTCCTGGCCGAAACCTCGACGACCTCCCTGCCCGCGCCGGCATCTCGCGCCAGGTCGATCTTGTTCAGCACCGCGATCGCGCCTGCCGGGCCCGACCAGACCGGCGCCGTGGCATCGACCACCCAAAGCACGATGTCGGCATCCTCGATCCGCGCCAGCGCGCGGGTAATCCCCGCCTGCTCCACCCTGCCCTCCGCCTCGCGGATCCCCGCCGTGTCGGCGACGATCACCGGCGCGCCGCCGAGATCGAGATGCAGCTCGATCACGTCGCGCGTGGTGCCGGCCTCCTCCGAGACGATCGCCACGTCGCGCTTGGCGAGCGCATTCATCAGGCTCGACTTACCGGCATTGGGCGGACCGGCGATCACCACGCGCAAGCCGTCGCGCAACAGCTCGCCACTTCGGCCGGCAAGATGGCGCGCGATCGAGGAGCGCAACGCCGCGACCATCGCCTCGGCCTTGGCGCCGACATCGGCGACCACGTCGCCCTCATCGGCGAAATCGAGTCCGGCTTCCGTCAGCGCCTGCGCGCGCACCAGCTCGTCGCGCCAGGACTCGTAGAGCGCGCGGAGCGAGCCTTCGGCCTGCGCCAGCGCCTGACGCCGCTGCGTCTCGGTCTCGGCGTCGATCAGATCGGCGAGGCCTTCGACCTGAGTGAGATCGAGCTTGCCGTTCTCGAACGCGCGGCGCGCGAACTCGCCGGGCTCGGCGAGCCGCGTGCCGGGAAGCGCGAGCACCGCGTCGACGATCTCGCGCACCACGGCGCGGCTGCCATGCACCTGCAGCTCGGCCATGTCTTCGCCGGTGAAGCTTGAAGGCGCGGGGAACCACAGCACGAGGCCGCGATCGATCACGGCACGCGCCGGCGGACCGATGTCGCGCAAGCTCGCGTGCCGGGCAGGGGGCACGCCGCCGCAGAGCGCTTCGAGCACGGCGCGCGTATGCGGTCCCGACACGCGGATCACGGCGATGGCCGCGCGCCCGGCCCCGCTCGCCGGCGCAACGATGGTGTCGTTTGCAGCGACCATCCGGTGGGTCATGCGTTATCCTAGGGCCAGCAACGAGGAGAGGCCATGCAGGAGCGGGTCGAAGGTAACTTACTGGGCAAGGAGACCAGCCCCTATCTCCTTCAGCACAAGGACAACCCGGTGCATTGGCGCCCCTGGGGCGAGGCAGCGCTCGCCGAGGCGCGGGAGACCGGCAAGCCGATCCTGCTGTCGGTCGGCTACGCTGCGTGCCATTGGTGCCACGTCATGGCGCATGAGAGCTTCGAGGACGACGCGACCGCGCGCGTGATGAACGAGCTGTTCGTCAACATCAAGGTCGACCGCGAGGAGCGTCCGGATGTGGACGCGATCTATATGGGCGCGCTGCACGAACTCGGCGAGCAGGGCGGCTGGCCGCTCACCATGTTCCTCACCTCCGACGCCGAGCCGTTCTGGGGCGGCACCTATTTCCCCAAGGAAGAACGTTACGGAAGGCCGGCATTCGTCCGTGTACTGAATGAAGTCGCGCGTATCTATCGCGACGAGCAGCCCAAGGTGCGGCAGAACGCCGACGTGCTGAAAGAGCGGCTCGAGCCGCGCAGCCGCGGTGCGGGGACGGGGCCGCCGCCGGAGACGATGCTCACCGGACTCGCCGCGCGATTGGTGCAGGCGGTCGATCCGGTCCATGGCGGCATCAGGGGGGCGCCGAAATTTCCGCAAGCGCAGTTCTTCCAATTGCTGTGGCGCGCGGGCTTGCGCTTCGGGCTGCCCAATCCGCTCGAGGCGGTGAACCTCACGCTCACCCAGATCGCGCAAGGCGGCATCTACGATCATCTCGGCGGCGGCTTCGCCCGCTACAGCGTCGACGAGCGCTGGCTGGTGCCGCATTTCGAGAAGATGCTGTACGACAACGCGCAGCTCGTCGACATGCTGACCGAGGCCTGGCGCGAGACCAAGCACACGCTCTATGCGCTGCGCGTCGAGGAGACCGTCGGCTGGCTGTTGCGCGAGATGACGGTCGAGGGCGGCGGCTTCGCCGCGTCGCTCGACGCCGACAGCGCGGGCGAGGAGGGCAAGTTCTATGTGTGGTCGCTCGCCGAGATCGAAGAGGTGCTGGGCGCCGACGACGCCAAGCTGTTCGCGGAAGTCTACGACGTGACGGCGGACGGCAATTTCGAGGGCCACAATATTCTCAACCGGCTCGGCGCGATCGAGCTGCGCGACGCCGTGACCGAGGACCGGCTGGCCATGCTGCGCGAGAAGCTGTTCGCGCATCGCGCGTCGCGCGTGCGTCCCGGCTTCGACGACAAGGTGCTCGCCGATTGGAACGGACTGATGATTGCGGCGCTGGCCAATGCCGCCGACGCCTTCCATCGCGCCGATTGGCTGCAGGCGGCAAAGCGGGCCTTCCAGTTCGTCAGCACACGGATGATTGCGGGCGGAAGGCTGAAACATGCCTGGCGCGAGGGCGAGGCGAGGGCGCCCGCTTCGGCCAGCGACTACGCCAACATGATCAAGGCGGCGCTTGCGCTCGCCAATGTCACCGGCAAGCAGGACTATGTCGACCGCGCACGCGAATGGGTGGACGTGCTCGACGCACACTACTGGTCGGAGGAGCTCGGCGGCTATTATTTCGCCGCGGACGACACCGCGGATCTGATCGTGCGGCCGTTCAGCGGGCAGGACGAGGCGACGCCGAACGCCAACGGCACGATGGTGTCGGCGCTGACCGCGCTTTATCTCCGCACCGGCGAAGCGCGCTATCGCGACCGCGCCGAAGCGATCCTGCGCGGCTTCGCCGGGGCGATGAGCGAGAACGTGCTGGCGCATGCCGGGCTGCTCGCGGCGGCGCTCGATTTTGCCGCGCCGGCGCTGGTGGCGATCGTCGTGCCGCAGGGCGGCAGCGCCGACGCGCTGCGCCGCGCGCTCGGCGAGGTGTCGCTGCCGAATGCGGTGGTGATGCAGGTGCGGGCAGGGGAGCCGGGCGCTAGCGCCCTGCCGGACTCATCGCCGGCGCACGGCAAGACGGCGATCGATAACAAGCCGACGGGCTATGTCTGCATCGGCCCGCAATGCTCTCTGCCGGTGACCGAGCCTGCGAAGCTGGTGGAGACGGTCAAGGCCGCGCGGACGGTCGTTGTCACCTAGTCGCGTGACGCAATGGCAAACAAGACCTCCCGGAAGTCGGCGAACGTCGCGAAGAAATTCATCAAGCGGGTGGCGAAGCCGAAACTGCTCTCAGGAGGCAATCCGCAGATCGCCAAGGCCTATGGCGACGCGCCGGTGCAGGCCTATATCGCGGCGATGCCGGGCTGGAAGCGCGAGGTCGGGCGCCGGCTCGACGCGCTGATCACGCGCGCGGTCCCCGGCGTGTGCAAGGCGGTCAAGTGGGACTCGCCCTTCTATGGCGTCGAGGAGGGGGTCTGGTTCCTGAGCTTTCACTGCTTCACCAACTACGTGAAGGTGGCGTTCTTCCGCGGCGCGAGCTTGCGCCCCGTGCCGCCCGGCGCATCCAAACAGAAGAATGTGCGCTATCTCGACATCCACGAGGACGACCAGTTCGACGAAGCGCAGCTCGCCGCCTGGGTGACGCAAGCGAGCAAATTGCCCGGCGAAAAGATGTGAGCCGATCTCGCGCCCGTCAGCTCTCCCATGCCTCGCCCTCGGGAGCGCCGCGGCCGAGCTTGTCCGGCAGCGTCTCGCCCTTCGGCGTGAATTCGAGCGAGACGGAATTGATGCAGTATCGCTCGCCGGTCGGCGGCGGGCCGTCGGGAAACACATGCCCCTGATGTGCGCCGCAACGCGCGCAAACGATCTCGGTGCGGATCATGCCGTAGCTGGTGTCGCGAATCGACTGGAGGTGGTCTTCCGCAAACGGGCTGGTGAAGCTCGGCCAGCCGGTCCCGCTCTCGAACTTCGTGCTGGCTTTGAACAAGGGCAGTCCACACAGACGGCAGGTGTACACGCCGCCCCGTTTCTCCTCGAGGAACACGCCGCAGAAGGCCGCCTCGGTGCCGTGCTCCAGCAGCACGTGCTTCTCGTCCTCGCTGAGATCGGCGATCAAGGCCCGCAACTCGTCTTTGCTGGGCGGCGTCAGGTCGAACTGGAGCGCGTGTTTCATTCCGTCCTCGCGGGCCTATTCGTCGGGAATGACAATTTCTTTCTCCGCCGTATCGACGACGAAGAT
>DATICH010000068.1:0-3075 GCA_035456885.1 Methyloceanibacter sp. | reverse complement strand
GGTTGAAACGCCTCTATTCGGGCCGCAAGGACATTGCATGGGGGCTCAAACGCCTCGCCGAGCACGAGCACGACATCATGGATGCCGCCGAGCTGTTGCGACTAACCGAGCGGAGCCTGGTCGCGCCGCTCGATCCCCTCGCCCGCAGCATCGTCGCTACTTCGGCCAAGCGCGTGTCGGTGGTCACCGCAGTGAGCCCCGGTGCGCTGATCGACATGCTGTTCGTCGGCGCCGAAAATCTGCGCATGTTGCGGCGGCTCGCCACGCTCTACGGCGCGCGGCCGGGAACCTTGTCGCTGCTCAAGCTCGCGCGAATGGTGGTCACGCATATCGTGCTCACCGGCGGCATCGCGCTCGGCGACGACGTCATCCAGCAGATGGTCGGGCATGGGCTCGCGGCGAAGCTCTCGGCGCGGCTCGGCGAGGGCCTGTTCAACGGCGCGCTGACCACGCGCATCGGCATCGCCGCGATCGATGTGTGCCGTCCCCTGCCCTATATCGAGACCGAGCGGCCGCGCTTCCGCGAACTGGTCGCCGAAGTCGCCGGCATGCGCTGAGCTCAGCCAAGTAGCTTGCAACCGTCGACGGCCACCTGCTGCGAGCGGCCGTCGTTGAATTTAAGCGTTACCGTAACCTTGTCGGCGCAGACGAGCCCGCCGGCCTTCACCTTGAAGCCGCTCGCCTTCTCGCTCGAAACTTGCGACTGCGGCCTTACCGCCGGCGTGTTGAATTGATAGGCGACGGCGACCAGGCGGCGCTTCACCTCGTCCGGCGCATCGAGCCAGAACTCGAAATGGTACAGCGGGCGCGGGCTATATTCGGCCTTCATCTCGGTCACCTTCGCCTTCACCCAGCTCTCGACCGCGGCGATGTCGGGCAGCGGGGCACCAGGGTCGGTCACCGGGCTTGGCAACGCGCCCGCCGGAGCGGCACTCGCTAGCTTCGGCGGCGCGTCGTCGAAGGTTACCGGCTCGATCGCGTCCCAGGGAAGCACCTCGCCGGTTTTCGCGGCTTCCGCCAGCGGCTGGGGTTCAGGTCCCTTTGGCTTGGCGGCAATCCAGTCGCGCAGCGGAATGTCGGCCAGTCCATCGAGGTGCGGCTCGCCCGGAGGCGACGTCTCGGTCTCGGCCGGAGGTGTCGAAGCGGGTCTGGGGACATAGGGCTTGGCGACCACGCTCTCGCCGCCGTCGTCCGCGGCGACCTCGTCTTCTCCCGCGGTACGGCTTTCGTCCGCGACACGTAGGAGAAATATGCCAGGAATCCCCACCGCCCCTACCGAAAGCAGGAGCATGGCCTCGAACGCCGCCAAACCCGCAAGCAACGCCATCCCGATCGTACGGGCGCGACGACGGTTGCCCACGGCATGCATGTGCCACCTCGCAAAACGCCCCATTCGGCGCGCCGCAGAATCCGCGCGCCAGGCCCGCAGTTTAGCAAGCTTTATGGTCAAGGAAAGCGACTAGTCGACCCACAATGTCACAAGTGGGCCAGAACGACCGAATACCGGGTCGCGCTTCGGCAGCGGTACCCAGGGGATATTTTCCAGCGCCTTGGCGCGGTCGATTTCGGTCGCGCGACAGAGATCCCAATCCTGACCTTCCGGATAGGCGCCGACCACGACAAGATCCTTGCCCGCGACCAGGCAATGGCCAACGCCCGCCGGGATGACGACCACGTCCCCTGCCGCGAGTTCGGCGACGATCCCTGGCGTGCCGCCGAACTGGACGCAGGCAAAGCCCTTGGCAATGCCGAGCACTTCATGCGCGGTTGAGTGGTAGTGATGAAAATCATAGATGCCGTTGACCCAGACGCCGCCCCATCCATTCGACTGAAACAGCGCCTCGAAGGCTCGCTCCGGCGCGCGTGTCGGACCGTCAAGCGTGAGCGCCTGACGATAGAGCACGAGCGGCAGCTTGCGATTGTTGGGGATCACGCCGTCATCGGGGAGGACATGGCCCTCGACCGCCGCGGACAGCGGGAGCATCGCCTCGGTTCTCGCTCCGCTTTCGGCAAGCGCTGTCTGCTTGGCTGCGCGCACCACTGCTTCACCCTAATCTCATGGAACCCCGCGGCCACACAACGCGGCGGGGCCGCCACGCGTTCCCGTGTCATTCATGCCACGGTCACGGTGGATAATGGGGAAAAGCCTCTGCATGCGCGTGCACGTCGGGCCGGCTGATGTATGCTTGGCTCGTGGGCAGACCGGTTGTGGAAGGTGCCGGCGGAGAAATTCGGCGGCTCCGGGAAACAGTCGGAAAACTCACAGGGCAGGCAAGCCCACGGTCACCCATTGCCATGGGCGGCTGAAGCGGAGGGGGTAGTAAGCGCAAGGTGCCTCGGTATGGCGGCGTCGCCGCAAACCGTAAGGCGGAGTCGTCAGGGTTCCTTGTGCCGCTTTTCCCACCGCTGATTGGCTTCAGCCCGGCCAAGGCGGAAGCCACGTCGTAGCAACGCGACGCTAAATAACGGACCTTGGTCAGGTCACGCCGCCGCTTCACGGGCAACTGTGGAGTCGAGCGCGTGATCAGAGACCGCAAGGTCTCGCGAGGTTGACTGATCGTCCCGAACGGGCGGGAGGCCGACATCGCACAGGGAGGCGGGGCCCAAAAGCTCCGCCTTTCCTGTTTTTGTGCCCCGGAAGCGCCCCGCTCTCGCCTCTTTAGCGCCCAAGCCGCCGCCGTTAAGATCGGTCCTCATGGGAGGGACTGGCGCACCGCGCGCGGCTTGGGCCGCCTTGGTCATCGCCGCTGCCGCATTTGCGGCAACGTCGACCGGGTGCAGCACCGTGGAAAAGGTCACGGGCACGGTCGTCACCGATCCAGAGCTGGAGGCCCGCAGCGCGGCGCCCGAGGATCCTCTGGCCAAGGCGATGCAGGTCGGCTGGACCTCGGCGCGCGCCAGCCATTGCGGCTTCATCTTCGATCCGGCGCAATTGCGGGCCGACTATCTCGCCTCGGAG
Organism: Methyloceanibacter sp.; assembly: GCA_035456885.1. Lineage (GTDB taxonomy): Bacteria > Pseudomonadota > Alphaproteobacteria > Rhizobiales > Methyloligellaceae > Methyloceanibacter. Next base: position 116 of record DATICH010000068.1, on the reverse strand, counting down.
GCGCGCGCCGGCAAGACGCCGCAAGAGATCGCCAAGCTCGAGCGCGCCTACGATTACACGCGCGATTCCGTCGCCACCACCATCAAGGATAATCTCCGATATTGCAGCAAGGAGCG
>DATICH010000067.1:0-13563 GCA_035456885.1 Methyloceanibacter sp. | reverse complement strand
ACCTTAACGCTTCCTCAAGGGCTGTCCCCGCATGCTCCTCCCAGCGTCAGTCCGTTGGGAGTAGCCGCCATGTCAGCCTCGATCGAAGCTCGCACCGCCAAGCCGTCCAAGCGCCTCAAGCCGCGCGACCGGGCCGAGATTGCCCTCACCGCCGAGCAGAAGCGCCTGATCCGCGAGAGCTTCGTCAGGCTCGAGCCGGCCATCGACCTGGTCGGCCAACTGTTCTATCTCAAGCTCTACCGGCTCGACCCGTCGTTCCGCCGCCGCTTCGGCGGCGACCCCGAGATCCTTGGGCGCAAATTCATGGCCGGGGTGAAGCTCACCATCATTTCGCTCAAGCATGAGGACTGCTTGACGCCGGTCATCAAGCTGCTCGGCCTGCGTCAGCGCCAGCTCGGCATGAAAGTGCGCGACTACCGCATGATGGCGAAGGCCTGGATGTGGACCTTGGAACGGTCGCTGGAGCAGAGCCTCACCCGCCAGGCCAAGGACGCCTGGAGCGTGCTGCTCGCCCAGGTCACCCGCGTCCTGAGCGGCAGCGACGCCGCTCTATTGCGCGCCGTCGGCTGACGCCACCAGCTTGACTGCAAGCGTGCCGTCCTCGCCGACCACGACTTCGACGTCCTGGTCGGGCTCGAGCTGCTGCGTCTTGCCGTCGACCGTGAGCTGAGCCTCGCTCACCACGATCTCATGGCCGTCGACCGTGACCTTGATGCCGTCGGCAAGCGATTCCTGCGTCATGTTCTGGTAGTGGCCGCCGACCGTGACGGTGCGGCTGCCCACCGTCATCGCCATGCTTTGCGTGACCGAGCCTTCGTCGACCGACAGATATCCCGCGACCAGCACCAGCGCGACCAGCAGCACGAACACGATGCCGGCGCCGAGCAGAATGCGTTTCAGCCAAGTCATGCCGGCGCCCTCCTAGGCTGATTTGCGGTTTTGCCGGTGCTCGATCAGATCGGCGACCACCGAAGGATCGGCCAAGGTCGAGGTGTCGCCGAGATTGGAAAAGTCGTCCTCGGCGATCTTGCGGAGGATGCGCCGCATGATCTTGCCGGAGCGGGTCTTGGGCAGCCCCGGCGAGAACTGAATCAGGTCCGGCGAGGCGATCGGGCCGATTTCCTTTCGCACCCAGTTGCGCAACTCCTTGCGGAGCTCCTCCGACCAAGTTTCGCCGGCCATCAATGTCACATAGCAATAGATGCCTTGGCCCTTGACGTCGTGCGGATAGCCGACCACGGCGGCCTCCGACACTTTGGGATGGGCGACCAGCGCCGATTCCACCTCGGCGGTGCCCATGCGGTGGCCGGCGACATTGATCACGTCGTCGACCCGGCCGGTGATCCAGTAATAGCCGTCCTCGTCGCGACGGCAGCCGTCGCCGGTGAAGTACATGCCCTTGTAGGTGGAGAAATAGGTGTCGACGAAGCGCTTGTGGTCGCCATAGACGGTGCGCATCATGCCCGGCCACGCATCGAGAATGACGAGATTGCCTTCGCCAGGCCCTTCGATCAGGTTGCCTTCGGTGTCGACGATGGCCGGCTGCACGCCGAAGAAGGGCAGCGTCGCCGAGCCAGGCTTGAGCTTGGTCGCGCCGGGCAGCGGCGTGATGAGGATGCCGCCGGTCTCGGTCTGCCACCAGGTGTCGACGATCGGGCAGCGGCCGTCGCCGACCACATGGTAATACCACTCCCAGGCTTCCGGATTGATCGGCTCGCCCACTGTGCCGAGCAGCCTGATCGACTTGCGGCTGCTGTTCTTCACGAAGTCGTCGCCGACGCCCATCAGCGCGCGGATCGCCGTCGGCGCCGTGTAGAAGATATTGACCTTATGCTTGTCGACCACCTGCCAGAAGCGCGAGGCGTCCGGGTAGTTCGGCACGCCCTCGAACATCAAGGTGGTGGCGCCGTTGGCCAGCGGTCCATAGACAATATACGAGTGGCCGGTGACCCAGCCGACATCGGCGGTGCACCAATAGATGTCGCCGTCGTGATAGTCGAAGATCAGCTGATGCGTCATCGCCGCGTAGACGAGATAGCCGCCTGAGGTGTGCAGCACGCCCTTGGGCTTTCCCGTCGAGCCGGAGGTGTAGAGGATGAACAGCGGGTCCTCCGCGTTTATCGCCTCGGGCGGGCAGTCGGTATCGGCCTTGGCCATCTCCTCGGCGAGCCAAAGATCGCGGCCTGGCGTCCACGGCACCTGTCCGCCGGTGCGCTTGACCACCAATACCTTCTCGATGCCGCCCACTCTCTCGATCGCCTTGTCGGCATTGACCTTGAGCGGCACCTTGCGGCCGCCGCGCAAGCCCTCGTCGGAGGTGATCAGGAATTTCGATTTGCAGTCTTCGATACGGCCGGCGACCGCTTCCGGCGAGAATCCGCCGAACACCACGGAATGGATCGCGCCGATGCGCGCGCAGGCGAGCATGGCGACGGCGATCTCCGGGATCATCGGCAGGTAGATCGTCACCCGGTCGCCTTTTTTGACGCCGTTGGCCTTGAGCACATTGGCGAGCCGGCACACCTGCTCGTGCAGCTCGCGATAGGTAATGTGCCGCGCCGCTTCGTTGGGGTCGTCGGGCTCGAAGATGATGGCGATTTGCTTGCCGCGCTTTTTCAAATGCCGGTCGGTGCAGTTCGCCGAAACGTTCAGCGTGCCGTCCTCGAACCATTTGATCGAGACATTCGGGTAGGCGAAAGACGTGTTCTTGACGATCGTGTAGGGCTTGATCCAGTCGATCCGCTCGCCCTCTTTGCCCCAGAACTTGTCGGGCTTCTCGACGCTCTTCTTGTAGAGCTTCTCGTATTCATTCTTGTCGACGTAAGCGCGCTCTTTCCATTTCTTCGGGACTTTGACGGTTGCCACCTTGAACGGCGTATGCTCCATCGAACTTTCTCCTCCCTACGCGAACTGCGCCATTTTGCTGGCGTTACTATTATCAAAGGCGGGGGCGCCCGGCTGACTAGACGCCGAATGCGCCGATCACCGCGCCCTGAATCAGGAGCACGGCAAGCCAGTAGCCGCCGTCGATCAAGGTCAGCTTGGTCGGCGCGCCGCTGAAGGCATGGTTGACGCCCATGGTGGTGATGACGAAACCGAGCCAGACCAGAAAGCCGCTGATCAGCCCGCCCCTGACCGAGACTTGGCCCAAATGGCCCATGATGCCGGCGAGCATCCAGGCCATGACGAACAGCGCCACCAGAGCGATCACGAAGGGCAGCGCCTGGGCCGGTCCCTCTTTCTTGAGCTCGGCCTCGGTCTTGCCGACCGCATGCAGCCATGGCCGCGACAGGACCATGTACCAGACCGCGCCGAGCCCGAAGCCGGCCAGAGCCGCGATGATGACTGCGAAATAGTTCACACCGGAGAAGCTCATGGCCCCCTCCCTGGATCGAGCCTATTGGCGACTTTACCCCAGGAACGTGACTTCCGGCACTACGCTTGCGGCGGATTTGCGAGACCGCCCATGGCGCAGATCTTGCGCCACTCGGCCTCCGTCACGGGCTGCACCGAGAGCCGCGAGACGCGCGCCAGCACCATGTCTTTGAGCTGCGGATTGGCCTTGATCTCGCTCAAGCTGACCGGTTTTGGCAGCGCCTTGACGGCCGCCACGTCGACGCATTCCCATTGGCCGGACGGATCGGTGGAGTCGGGATGCGCCTCCTTCACCACCTTGACGATGCCGACCACGGCCTTCTCCTCGCCCGAGTGATAGAAGAAGCCGAGATCGCCGCGTCTCATCTTGCGCATATTGTTGCGCGCTTGAAAATTCCGCACGCCGTCCCACTCGGCGCCCTTGGCGCCCTGCTTTTTCTGCTGGTCCCACGACCAGGTCTCCGGCTCGGATTTGAGTAGCCAATAGGCCATGACTATGTCCCTTCCGGCTTTCCCAGCACCCAGAGCCAGGGCTTGATCTCGACCGTCTCGAACAGCCCCGCCTTGGCGAAGGGGTCCGCCGCGGCGATTGCCCGCGCCGCCTCCGGCGACGGCGCCTCGATCATCACTAGGCTGCCGCACATGGTCTTGCCGTCCTCCTTGAGAAACGGCCCGGCGAATTTGAGGCTATCGCCGAGGCTCTTGAGATAGGCCATATGCGCGGGCCGGTTCTCCAGGCGAATGGGCAGACCGTCTGGCTTATCGGTGCAGATCAGCGCGAAAAGCATGCTTTCCTCTTAGAAGCTGATTCAGGCTATGTTCCAAAGCAACGCTGGCGCCAGCGGGCCCAGGCCCGTGGCGCCGTTGTCCGTACTCTGTTGTTGAGGAAGGCTGCAATGGCCCGCGTCGTTTTGAATGCCTTGCTGAAGCCATTCCATGGTGGGGTTAAGGCAAAATCTGCCGAATTTCCCGAGCTGGAAACCTCGTCCTGGACTGTGGGCGGCGCCGTCTCCAAGTTGCGGCAACTCCTCTCGCAAAGACTGTCCCGGCACAAGGTGCAAACAAGCTGTAGCGGCGACCCGATAACGCCGGTGCCCAAAGCGAAGAAGGGCAGCTTGACCGTGCCGATCGACCTCTCGGTAAGCGACCGTACTGCATCGCGCTGAGCTAGATTTCTGCTCTGAGCGGCCGGGAAAGCAGCGCGCCGATGGCCTCATCGACCGTGGCCCGTCCCGAGATCACCGCATGCACGGCTTGGGCGATCGGCATGTCGATGTTGCGCGCCGCCGCCATCTCCACCAGCGCGCTCGCGGTATAGACGCCCTCGGTCACCGTCGGCCGGTTGCCCAGCGCCTCGTCGAGGCTCTTGCCTTCGCCGAGCGCGATGCCGAGCGACATGTTGCGCGATTGCGGAGAACCGCAGGTGAGCACCAGGTCGCCGAGTCCTGAAAGCCCGGTCAAGGTCTCGCGTCGTGCGCCGAGCGCGGCGCCGAAGCGCACCATCTCGGCGAAGCCGCGGGTGACCAGCGCCGCATGCGCGCTCGCGCCGAACTTCTTGCCGGCGACGATGCCGGCGGCGATCGCATAGACGTTCTTCACCGCGCCACCGATCTCCGCGCCGATCACGTCGTCGCTCCAATAGCAGCGGAAGGGCTGATGGCTGAGCGCGTGCGCCAGCGCCCGTCCCTGCGCTTCCTCCGCCGTGGCGAGCGTCACCGCGGCGGGAAGCCCCCGCGCTGCTTCCGCGGCGAAACTCGGCCCCGACAGTACGGCGGTCTGCGCCTGCGGCGCGGTTTCGGCGATCACTTGTGAGATCAACTTGTTGCTCGCCTGCTCGATGCCCTTGGCGCAGATCACCAGCGGTTGGTGTTCCTTCAGATAAGGCGCAAGCTCGCCGGCGATCTCGCGTGCATGCTGCGCCGGCGTCGCCAGCAGCAGAAGGTCGCAATTGGCGGCCTCGTTGAGCCGCCCGGTCGCCTCGATCGCCGGGTCGAGGTCGATGCCGGGCAGATAGACGTCGTTGCGGTGCTTCTGATTGATGCCGGCGAGGGTCTCTTTCTCGTAGGCCCAGATCAAGACGTCGCGTCCGGCGCGCCGCGCGACGACGGCAAGCGCCGTCCCCCAGGCCCCAGCGCCAACGATGCCGACCGATTGCAGTCCCATGCCGAAACCTCTTGGCCCTCCATATGCCAGTTTTGCCGCTGGAGCGAAACGCGGGCCTAGACCTTGACTCCGGCGCCGATGGCTGGTGGCGCGTCGGGATCGAGCGGCCAGCGCGCCCGTGCAGGGGCCGCCAAATCGTCGGTCAGCCCGCGCGAAAGCCGCATCGCGCCGGCCCAGGCGATCATCGCCGCATTGTCGGTGCAAAGCGCCGGCGGTGGCACCACCAGGCGGAAGCCGCGCTCGCGGGCAGTATCGCCAAGGGCCGCCTCGAGCCGCTTATTGGCGGCGACGCCGCCGGCGACCACCAGCGCCTTTTGTGCCTCCGGTCCGAGCCTTTGCAAATAGATGTCGATGGCGCGCGCGGTTCGGTCTGCCACGATCTCCGCCACCGCCTCCTGGAAGCTCGCGCAGAGATCGGCGACGTCCTGTGCCCCGAGCGGCGCGCGGGCCAGCGCCTCGTGCCGCAGCGCCGTCTTCAATCCGGCGAGCGAGAAATGCGGCTCGGGGCGCCCGAGCATCGGCCGGGGCAGGGGGATGACCGCGCGGCCGCGCGCCGCTTCGCGCTCGACCTCGGGTCCGCCGGGATAGCCAAGCCCGAGCAGCTTGGCGGCCTTGTCGAAAGCCTCGCCCAGCGCATCGTCGAGCGTCGTGCCGAGCCGCTCGTAAGCGCCGACCTCCTTGACGATCAGAAGCTGTGTATGCCCGCCGGAGACGAGCAGCAGCAGATAAGGGAAAGCCAGATTGTCGGTCAGGCCTGCGGTCAGCGCATGCGCTTCCAAATGATTGACCGCGAGGAACGGCTTGGCCAGCCCAAGCGCCATCGCTTTGCCCGTGATGACGCCGACGATCAGGCCCCCGACCAGCCCGGGGCCCGCCGCCGCGGCGACCGCATCGATCACCTCGAAGCTCAAGCCCGTTTCTTCCATCGCCTGCTTGATCGCCGCATCGAGCAGGTCGACATGGGCACGCGCGGCGATTTCCGGCACCACCCCGCCATAGGCCGCGTGCAGATCGAGTTGCGCGCGCACCACGCTCGACAGGATTTCGCCGCGCCCGTCCGCAGTGCGGCGCACCACGGCCGAAGCGGTCTCGTCGCAACTCGTCTCGATGCCGAGCACGGTCAAGCAAGCATTGGGACCGGACTTAACCATGGGAGTTTCTACCGTGCCGGAGACGCTCGATTGAAGGGGAGGCGGAAAGAGGTCATAACCCGGACGACACTGACGCCATTAGACTCGGCAATTCAAGGAGTTCCAACTTGCCCGGACGCCCGCTTCTGATTGGTACCAGGGGCAGCCCGCTGGCGCTTTGGCAGGCGCGGCATGTCTGGGCGCGCCTGCTCGAGGCGGACGGGCTCGGCGAAGGCGATGTCGGCTTGAGCGTCATCACCACGTCCGGCGACCGCATCAAGGACAAGCCGCTGCGCGAGTTCGGCGGCAAAGGCCTGTTCACCAAGGAAATCGACGAGGCGTTGCTGCGTGGCGACGTCGACCTCGCGGTGCACTCGATGAAGGACCTGCCGACCGAGCTTCCCAAGGGAATCTGTATCGCTGCCGTGCTGCCGCGGGCGGATGTGCGCGACGCATTCATCAGCAGCAAAGCGCCGGGCTTGGCCGAGCTTCCGCCCGGTGCCGCCGTCGGCACGTCGTCCTTGCGTCGCGCCGCGCAAATTTTGCGCCTCCGCCCCGACCTTCGGGTCGTCGATTTCCGCGGCAATGTCGAGACGCGACTGAAGAAGCTCAGCGAGGGACAGGCCGATGCCACTTTGCTCGCGCTGGCCGGGCTGGAGCGGCTCGGTCTTGCCGCGCATGCAACCTCGATCCTCTCCACCGAAGAGATGTTGCCGGCGGTGGCGCAGGGCGCCATCGGCGTGACCTGCCGAGAAGACGATAAGCGAACGCGGCAGCTGCTCGAGAAGCTGAACGATGCGGCCTCCGCCACGGCAATCGCCTGCGAGCGAAGTTTTCTCGCGTCACTCGACGGCTCATGCAAGACGCCGATCGCCGGTCTTGCCGAGATCGAAGACGGCGTGCTGCGCTTCCGCGGACTCATCATCGCGCCGGACGGAACTGAGTGGTACGAGGCTGAGTTGACCGGAATGGCGGACAATGCAGAACAGATTGGCCGAGATGCCGGCGCCGAGCTTCTGGCTCGCGCCGGACCGCAGTTCATGGCAAGCCTAGCCTGATGCGTCTACTCGTCACGAGGCCGGAGCCGGATGCGAGCCGCGAAGCCAAGCTTCTCTCGGAGCGCGGTCATGAACCTGTACTCGCCCCGCTGCTCGCCATCCAGTTTTCTCCCGACGCGCCGCTTGAGCTTGAAGGCGTGCAGGCGCTGATCGCCACGAGCCGCAACGCGCTGCGCGCGCTCGCGCTTCATCCCGCGCGCGAGCAGGCGTGTAAGCTGCCGCTCCTCGCCGTCGGCGATGCCACCGCCACCGAGGCGCGGGTCATCGGCTTGAGCGATGTCACGATTGGTCCGGGAACCGGAGCCAAGCTCGCCGACCTGATCGTCGGCGAATTCGAGCCGGAAAATGGCGCTCTCCTGCATCTCTCTGGCGACGCGGTCGCCTTCGATCTGCAATCGGCGCTCGAGCCTGAAGGTTTTGCCGTGCGCCGTTCGGTGCTCTATCGCGCCGTTCCGGTGCGCGAGTTTCCGCCTGAAGTCGCGCGGCTGTTAAAGGCGGGAGAACTGGACGGCGTCATCTTGATGTCGCCCAGGACCGCCAAGACCTTCGCCGCGCTGCACGCGGAATTGGGGCCGGTAAACCAAGCGCGGCGTCTCGTTTGCTTTTGCCTGTCCGAAGCGGTAGCAGACGAGGTGATCGCGCGGGGCTTCGCGGCACGCGTGGCGGCAAGTCCGCGCGAGGAAGATGTCCTTGCGCTCGTGGACTCCGGAGCGGCATCCTCCCGAGGATCGCGCGATCGGCTGAAGGGCTAAGGTCAAGGTGACATGGCGGAACCGTTCGGCGACAAGGATCAGGCCGGCAAGCGCCCGGCGCAGACCATCGACGGCACCGCGACCGAGATTTCGGTCGAGCCGGGTGCCGACGGCGCGCCGGAATCTGAGCCGCGGCAAGGCGAGACCCCGCATCTTACCGGCGGCGGCGGCGAGGACGCGCAGCCGGAGAACGGTTCGCCGCCGCACCAGCGCTTCGCCGCGTTCAAGGGCTTCATGACGCATCTCGCCGCGGGCCTGCTCGGCGGCGTCATCGGCGTTGCCGCCCTCGCGCTTGCCTGGAGCAATCTCGAGCTCGGCAAGCAGAGCGAGTCTTCGCCGGACATCGCCATGCTGGAGCAGCGGATCGCCAAGCTCGAAGCGGCGCCACCCGCCGCGCTCGATCCTGAAGCGCTGACGCTATTGGAGTCGCGCATCGCCGCGCTCGAGGTCAACAGCAAGGAAACGCCGGCTGACCTCGTCGAGCTGCAAAATCGCGTCGCCCAACTCGAATCTTCGCTCAAGGCGATGGCCGAGGCGGCGAGCGAGGGCGGTTCGGTCGCTTCCGCGGCGGCCATCAGCCAGCAGATCGCCGAGGCCGAGCAGCGCCTGGACGAGAAGCTCGCCGCCGCGCGGGCAGAGGGCGAGAATGTCGCTGCGGCGCTGGGCGAGGTGCAAACTGAGATCGCCGCGCTCAAGGCCAAGCTCGGCGCTCTCGCCGAGGCCGAGCTTGGGGCCGGCGCGCTTGCCGATCTCGCGCCCGAGCTCAACGCGCTTTCCGATCGCCTCGCCAAGCTCGAGGCCACGCTTCCCGAGCTGGTCGGCGCGCTCGGCAAGGAGGCGGCGGGCGCGAAATCGGCGGCGGTCGCCATCGCCTTTGCCAATCTTCGCGCGGCGGTGAGCGACGGGCGTCCTTATGCCGCCGAGCTCGACACGATTGGCGCTCTGGCGCCGGCGCTGGGCGATCTCGGCATTCTTCCGGCCTACGCCGAGAAGGGCATCCCGACCTTGCCCGAGCTTGCGCGGAGCTTCGAACCGGCGCGCGACAATGCCCTTGCTGGCGCCGCGCCGGCGCCAAGCGACTCATTATTCGACCGGTTGTGGGCGAGCGCAGAGGCGCTCGTGACCGTGCGGCGCATCGACGAGGCGCCGGCCGGCGAGGGTACCGACGCCACCTTGGCGAGGGCCAAGGCCGCGCTCGACAAAGGCGACCTCGAAACCGCCGTCAAAGAAGTCGAGACGCTCGACGGCCTCGCGCGCGAGTCGTTTTCGGCTTGGCTCGGTCAGGCGCGGGCGCGACTCGGCGCCGATGCGGTTCTGGCCCGGCTCGAAGGGGCTCTGCTCGTATCGATGAGCAGCGAAGCGCAGCAGCAACCTTAGGCCCATGATCCGCATCCTCCTCTTCACCCTTGGCGTTGTCGCGGCGGCGATCGGGCTTGCCTGGCTCGCCGACCGGCCCGGCACCGTCACCGTCGAATGGCTCGGCTATCAGGTCGAGACCTCCGCTTTCGTCGCCACCGTCACGGTGATCGCCGTCGCCGTGCTGTTGATGCTGGTCTGGGCGCTCTTGCGCTATTTGTGGACGCGGCCGGCCGCAGTCTCAGCCTATATGCGCGAACGGCGCCGGCAGCAAGGTTTCGAGGCGCTCTCGCACGGACTCTTGGCCATCGGCGTCGGCGATCGCGCGCAGGCCCAGCGCTATGCCGGCATCGCCGGCCGCAATCTGCCGCGCGAGCCCTTGACCGCGCTGCTCCGCGCCCAAGCCGCCCAATTGAAGGGCGATCGCGCCGCGGCGCGGCGCGCCTTCGAGGCGATGCTCGACCGCCCCGAAACCGAGCTACTGGGTTTGCGCGGCTTGTTCCTCGAAGCGAGCCGCAGCAACGACAACAATGCAGCCCGCGCTCTCGTCGAGCAGGCGGTCAAGCGCGATCCGCGGCTCGCCTGGGGGGTCAACGCGTTGTTCGATATGCAGGCGCGCGCCGGCGACTACGAGGCCGCGCTCGATACGCTGGCCATCGCCCGCCAGAACGGCCATATCGACCAGACAATCTCGGTTCGCCGCCGCGCCGTGCTGCTGACGGCCGAAGCGCGCGATCTCGAGGCGTCGCATCCGGACAAGGCGCTCGCCCTGGCGAGCGAGGCCTTGCGGCTTGCGCCCCCGCTGGTGCCGGCCGCGGAGATCGCCGGGCGCATCCTCGCCTCCAAGGGCGAAGCGCGTCAGGCCTCCCGCGTCCTCTCGCGCACTTGGAAGCTGTCGCCGCACCCGGATCTCGCGCTGGTCTATGCCTATGCCAAGCCGGGCGAGGCGCCGCGCGATCGCCTGAAGCGCGTCAAGCATCTGGCGAGCCTTACGCCCGGCGATGTCGAGGGTCCGATCGCCGTCGCCACTGCCGCCATCGAGGCGCATGACTGGGCCGAAGCGCGCGCAGCGCTTGCGCCTTATCTGGAGGACCGGCCCTCGGCGCGTATCTGCACCTTGATGGCGCGGATCGAGCTCGGCGAGTTCGGCGACAAGGGACGCGAACGCGAATGGCTTGCCCGTGCGCTGCGCGCCCCGCGCGATCGCGCCTGGATCGCCGACGGCTACGTCTCGGATCGCTGGCTGCCGGTCTCGCCGGTCACCGGCGCGGTCGATGCCTTCGAGTGGAAGGCGCCGGTCGACGCCATCGGCCGCGGCGACGACACGCTGCTGATCGAGGAGCGGCCCGAGCCGGCGGTAATGGAGGAGGAGATTGCCGAGCCGCCGCAGGAACCGGCCCATGTCGAACGAAAAGACGTTGTGGTCGAAGTGGTCCCCGCCAAGGAGACGCAGGCTGCTGAAGAAGCGGAGCCTCAAGTCCGCACCGTTGCGATCGAGCCGCAACTCAAGCCGGCCATCTTCGTGCCGGAGCGGCCGCCCGACGATCCCGGCGTCGGACAGGCCGAAAGCGACGAGAGCCCGACCTCACTCGAGCGGCTGCGCGCGGCGCAAATCCGCTGATTGGGCGTTTCTCGCGCTCACCGGCCAATCTTGCATCGGCTGAGCATTGGCCTTAAGTGACCGGGGGCGGAGCCGCCCTCATCCCGCGCCGTCTAAGTCGCGCGCAAAGCCGCAATAGCTCAGCTGGTAGAGCACATCATTCGTAATGATGGGGTCGGGGGTTCGAATCCCTCTTGCGGCACCAACAATTCCAATAGGTTCAGGGTTTTTCATCTTCCCAAGAACTCGGCCCGGGAAGACCCTGGGAAGATAGAGGCCGGGGACATGGATAATCAGCCCCGCCCCAGCCCGCTTCGCGGCTGTGCGTGGCTCCTAGCGTCTCCGCTTGGAAGACGCAGCCCGTCCTCCAGCACATCGACGCCACCAGCCTTCCGCGCACGTTCGGCTCGCACTAGAATCGTGGGGCCATGCGAAATTTGGGAGGGGTCAGGCGGGCAGCGACGAAGAAGCCAAAGAGGAATCGCACGAAACATTCGACACACCACACGATTCGGACGGGGACTAATATACGCCGTCATTTCTAATCGAATCAGCTAATCTTTTGGTTGGCTCCGGATTAGAGCCAAATCATAAGCAGGCCTGCTTACTTTCAAGCCCGTAACCCAACGGGTTTTTTGTTTTTACGAGAAGGCGCAGGCTATCGGCGTCATCGGGCAAGGGACTGACCGTCCTCGTTTGGCACGAACTAGCGGCGGAAATTATCCGCAAAGAACTTGTTCCGAAGGTCTGAAAGCCAACGCGCCCTGCAATTCACCTATTCGCATTGGGCAGCTCTGTTGGCGGCGAAGCTTGAGTCGAGCCTATTAGCTCAACCATTTCGAGCCCACCGAACAACACAAGTGTGGCGATCACTATCAGAATGCACATGACGACAAAGAACACCGCCCCATGGCCTAATCGCCAAGCGGAGCGTCGCCTTAACTCTGCGGGATTCGAAAGACCTTCCATATGTCGAGGGACTATCAAGCCGTTTCTGATGAGATGACAGTCGGCGTTTATAGCATCAGCAAAAACGCCGCGGGTGCTTAGGCGTTCCGACTTAGAAATCGTGACTAGCTTCGAACCTGGAACTCATCTCCATTGCCAACGTTGGCCTTTCGAGTGTTTTAAGATGGAAAGGAGTTCCAGAATGAAGAAGCCCGTTGTAGCAGCGGCAGCTTTGTCGGTGTTGATTTCTACCGCAGCCTGGGCGGTGCCGGCAGCATCACCTGCAATCCAGATGCAAGTGCACGCTTCCGATCTTTTGAAAGTCGGCAGAGGTGACGACCGCGATAGTGACCATCACAAGTACAAGAAGCGCTATGGAAAGAAAGACTGGAACTGGAGACGGGGTCACGCCTATCGGCACCCGAATCGCTTTCGGGGCTGGAACCGATATTCGTATCGCCCATACGACTGGAGAGACCGGGGCTGCATAAGCTTCGGACCTTTCTGGTACTGCGCACCAATTTAACAAACTGAGGTGCGCCCGCTTCGGCGGGCGCGCCCTTTCTATTGCCGCCATTGGCAGTTTGTTTTGTCAAGACGCCCATTCATATGCTCGTTCTCGGTAATTCAAATCAAATCGGAGGGCCTATGCCCACGATCTACATTTCAGATAGCGGCGATGATAAGAACGATGGCCTGTCGCTTATGACCGCGATCTATTCGTTGAAGCGCGCGAAGAAAATCCAGAGCGGCAGGAATAACTATAGCTGGCACTTCGGCCCGCGAGCATGGGAGCGAATTCGAAAAGAGCTTTCCGACAAGAAGAAGGGGTAGACCGTTTAGTCCTAGATCGCGTCTTGTTAAAGCGTTCAAGAAAGCGCGGGGGAAGTATTAGCGAGACACGCTACCAGGGCGTGACGCTCCGCAATTCTTCGCAACGACGGCGGTCCCCGGCAACTACCCGTTTGAGACCCCCGCAACTACCCATTTACTCCGGGCGATAGGGTCTCACTTAGAAGGTCCACGAGCTATCCTCGGCCTCAGCCAGTCCTAGTATGGGGTATTGCATGGGGCTGGTTAGGCCCGGTCGCATCACACCTGCACCCCAGCAGCAAGCCGGGCCGCTAGGCCACTCCGGGTTAACGCTGCTTTGAGGCTGTGCTTCGTTCCTTCCATTTGGG
>DATICH010000066.1:0-7253 GCA_035456885.1 Methyloceanibacter sp. | reverse complement strand
TTCCCGCCCTTGACTCTCCGACTTGCTAGCTCGCCTTCCGCTTCGGCACTTTCTTACCCTTCTTGCGGGCCTCGGAAAGGCCGATGGCGATCGCCTGTTTGCGGCTCGTAAACCTTTTTACCGCTGCCGCTCTTCAAGGTGTTGCGTTTCTTCTTGCGCGCCGCGCGTTCGACATCCTTGGAGGTCGATTTGGAATATTTTCGTGCCATGGGGGGGGTGAACTCCTTCTCGCTCAGCCGACCAAACGCCGGGCACGAGAAGGAGTTCCTGACCTTGGCGACCGCGCTTGTGCTAGGCCGGCTTGATGTCGACCGCCACGGCGCGGGTGATCTCCAGCACCACCTCGTCGCCCGGCTCGATGCCATCGAGCGAGATGCTGGGGTCGACCTGAACGGTTCTGGTCTTCCCGCCGCTACCGGCAAAGGTGACGGTTCGCTTATTGCGATTGATCGCCTTGATCGTGTCGGTGACCTCGATCGTGGTGAGACTGGTTCCGCCGCTTGGCGTAACGGTCACCCAGTCCTGTTCGGCAACGACCGGATCATCTAGGCCCATGCCGGCGGTCTCCACGGCAGCGATGTCGTCGCCCTGCTGACCCTTGTTCACCTTCCGCAACGCCACGGCCACCTCGTCCTGATAGCTGATAGTGATCTTCTCCTTCACCTTGATCAGCTTGATCTTGTCCGGCCCGACGATGACTTCGACCCAATTATTGTTGGGCCCGACCACGGTCACGACGCTGTTGGTGATGTCGATGGCTTCCACGGTCGCGACCATGGTGATGACGCCGGCATCCGCCTCGACTTCGACCGGGCCGGCCTTCGTTTCGTCTATGAACAGAAACCAAGCGGCGACGGCGAGTGCGCCCTTCAACACGGTGACGATGACCCTCATGTACTTTCCTCCACTGCTGACAATGAACGCAAAGGTCTACCAGTTGAAGGTTACGCCCATCACTGGTCCATGCTGCACGGCGTCCAGGCCGTCCTTTCCGAAGCGGCCGCTCTCACTGTAATCGACCGACAGCGCCCGGTAGCCGAGCACCATATGCAGCGGCTGGCCGAGGCAATTGACGTCGAAGCCGTATCTACCGACCACCTGCCAGGAGAACTCGCTGCCGGCGCCGAAACCGCCCACATCGGCTTCGAGGTTCAGATGCTTGCCCGGGGCGATCTGATGCCTGATGCGCGCCCCAACCACGGGATCGACCCATTCGAGATCGTTGGCGCGTGCGACTGCCACGCTCCGCGAGCGCTTGAATTTGAGTCCGAGCCGTTGGAGATCCGCGGTCAGCGAGCCGCTCAAACCGAGACTGAGACTGAGATCCTGATTCCAGTAGCGGGCGCTACCGAGCACATCGAGAGCCGTAAAGGAGCCTGCGCCGCGCTGCCAGTGCGCCACCTCGTAGGCCACGCCCGATTGGATGATGGTGGATTCGTAGTCGAGCTGAACCTTGCCCGCGACATTTACCACCGCATTCGGGAACCGCTTGAAGGGACTTCCCTTCGCCTGGAAACGACCAGGGAAGCCGAGATCCATCCATACGAAGTCGGTGAAAAAGCTAACGCGCCCCTTGCGGGCCTCGAAATAACTCATCCAGGCGAGGATGGAGTCGCTCTTATCGACGATCTGGAAGAAGTCCTCGTTCACCTCGGCCGTGTGCCCGCGCGCGGTGACGTCGCCGTTGACATTGATCGTCCAGGCGTAGGGGGTGAAGCTGAACTGCCAGCCTGAAGGCGCAGGCGGCACATAGCCGAGATCGGCCGCCGAGGCCGCACTCCATCCGGCGAGCCAGGTCGCGCAGACCACGCCCGAAAGGCCCAGCAGATTGTGCCTGAAGGCCATGACCGTTCCCCCTTACGCGGAGTTCCCTTATAGCCGCGTCCGCGCCCTCACGCCTGCCATTTCATGCCAGGACGTGCGACCGCGCCGACCACGCAAAACCTACCATTCCTGGCCGGTTTTTGGTGGGTGCAATCCAGCAACAGGGTAAGAAATTTTGGCTTCAGGGCTAAGGAAACAGCCCGAATCGAGAGCTAGGCAGTCTTGGCCTTGGGCGAGCGAACGATCGATTTGATACGCCCGCGCGGCCGCCCCGAAACTGCGGCGATCTCGCGGTCCTGCGTCTCGACGAAGGTGCGTGCCGGGAGGTCGCCGTCTAGTCCGCCGAGATCGGCGGCAGGAACCTTCCGGTTCGAGGTTTGGGTGCCATCCTCATAGAGGACATCGAAGAGCACGAAGCCGTTGGGACGGACTTGCTGTTTCTTGGCCATGACTTTTCTCGCCTAGGCGTCCTCTTGCGGTTTGTCGGTGGGCTCATCGACGCGCGCGGCCTTGCGCTTGGCAGTCTCCTCCTCGAGGCGCTTGAGCTTTTCCTGCTTCTTTTGCGCCTTGGCGCGGTTCCGGTCAGCACGCTGCTGATTGTAGTTGGGTTTGAATGCCATAGCGCTTCTCGTTGCATTGCTGTGAAGGACTAGGTCTGCCTCGATCGCCGCGGTTTCGCCGGCCGCGACGCCGGCGGGGCGGCGGCTTCCGCCGCTCGGTCGGCCGCCTCCTTGGCGAGGCGAAGCTCGCGTAGCCGCGCCGTCTTGAGAGTCATGGCCTCGTACTCGCGCTCTTGCTCGAGCTTCAAGCTCGCTTCGCGCTTCTGCGTACGGCCGAGAAGCGCCTCGGCGTTGCGCCGGGCGGCGCTACTGCGTGAAGAAGATTTGCTCATCATTCAGTCTCCTCTAGAGAGGATAGGCCCGCTCGGCCTTGGCTGACGCTGGCGCGATGCGCTGAGCGCCCGAGAAACGGCGGCGGCGCGACCGCCGCGGTTTGGGCCGGGCGGGGCTTGCGCGCTCCAGCGCCGAGGGCACGGCCGGGGAGGATGTCCGAGCCAGCCGATGCTCACCGACGGTGACGGGCGAACGCATCAAGCGCTCGATCGCCGCCAGATGCGGCCGCTCGTTCGGATCGCAAAACGAGAGCGCCGAGCCGCCGGCTCCGGCGCGGGCCGTGCGCCCGATGCGGTGAACGTAGCTCTCCGCCTCGTTCGGCAGCTCATAATTGATGACATGCGAGATGTTGGGAACGTCGATACCGCGCGCGGCGATATCGGTCGCGACGAGAATGCGCACCTTGCCGGCCCGGAAGGCGTCCAGCGCGCGGACTCGCGCGTTCTGCGCCTTGTTGCCATGCAACGCCACGGTGGCAAAGCCCGCCTGTACCAGATTTCGGCAGACGCGGTCGGCGCCGCGCTTGGTGCGGGTGAAGACGAGCACCCGGTTCATGGCATGGTCGGCGAGCAGAGCCTCGAGCAACGCCCGCTTTTCCTTGGCGCCGACGAAAAACACGCGTTGGTCGATACGGTCTACCGCGACCTTGGCCGGCGCGATGTCGACCCTAACCGGCGCGGTCAAGATATCTTGGGCCAGTTTGGCGATTGGCGGGGGCATGGTGGCGGAAAACAGGAGCGTCTGACGCTCGCGCCGGCACAACGAGACGATCTTCCGTACGTCGTGGATGAAGCCCATGTCGAGCATGCGATCGGCTTCGTCGAGCACGAGGATGGCGACCTTGTCGAGGCGGACCTGGCGCTGGTTGCAGAGATCGAGCAGCCGGCCCGGCGTGGCGATCAGAATGTCAACCCCGGCTTTCAGCGCCTTAACCTGGTGATGCTGGCTCACGCCACCGAAGATCACGGTGGAGCGCAAGGGAAGGCCCTTGCCGTAGGCGCCGATGCGCTCGGCAATCTGGCTGGCGAGTTCGCGTGTCGGCGCGAGAATGAGGGCATTTGGCGCGCCGGGAAGATGCGGCATACGCGCTTGCGAAAGACGTTGGAGAACAGGCAGCGCGAAGGCTGCCGTCTTGCCGGTACCCGTCTCGGCGATCCCCAGCAAATCCTTGCCCTGGGTTAGCAGGGGAATAGTCCGGACCTGGATCGGCGTCGGCTGCAAATAGTTTTCGGCCTTTAGCGCGAGCCGCAAGGGCTCGACCAGGCCGAGGTTGTCGAAAGTGGAAAACTGCACTTGTAATGTTCCTTGTACGCCGAACGTGGGCGACGCAGGGATGCGCCGCCGTGAATGGCGTTTTGCCTCACCCCACGCGCTATCTGGGGACAGACGATGAAAGAAATTGTCTCGGGATGAGGCGCCGCAGAGTTGCGGCAGCTACGCGCGATCGCGAGCAATCAATGTGAGCTGAACATGGAGGCCGGGCGGCATTATGTCAAGGAAAGACGGGGGTTCGCGGTTAAGAAACCCCGCCAAAAGAGGCGTCTAACCAGCCTTCCGGCGGCGCAAGGGGTATTTGGCGCTGTCGTAGAGGGCGCGAATGCCGAAGCCGTCGAATCGCTCTTCGTTAACCTCCAGCGTGCTGCCGATCAGCAGCTCCGGCGGCAGTTCTTCGACGGCATATTTGATCGCCTCGGCGGCACTCTTGAAGCGCGTATAGCGCATCGGCCGCTTACCGGTCTTGCTCGCGCTGGCGTATAGCTCGGCGGGGGCTCTGTAGTCGAACGCACTCACAAGAACCATTAAAGCATGGCGCAGAGTCTATTGCCAGCCTCGGCGTCCGCACGCTTGTCGCCGGCTCGCCGATGTCTAAAGGATTGTCGGAAGGGTAATTCATTGTCAGGGTGTGGGTATGCCGCACGTACCGCCCCTCGTCTCCACCATCGCTATTGGCTTGGTGCTCGCCTTCGCTTTTGGCGTGTGCGCGCAGCGCCTCAAGCTGCCGCCGTTGATCGGCTATCTCCTGGCCGGCATCGCCGTCGGACCGTTCACGCCGGGCCCGGTGGCCGACCAGAACATCGCCAATCAACTGGCCGAGGTCGGCGTCATTCTGCTGATGTTTGGCGTGGGCCTTCACTTCTCGCTCAAGGACCTGCTTTCGGTGCGCGCGATCGCCATTCCCGGCGCGTTCGCCCAGGGGCTGATGGCCACACCGCTCGGCATGCTGGTCGGCTGGGCGCTCGACTGGCCGCCGGCGGCAGGCCTGATCTTCGGCATCTCGCTCTCGGTGGCGAGCACGGTGGTCCTGCTCAGGGTCTTGCAAGAGCGACGGCTGGTCGAGACCGAGCGCGGCCGCATCACCGTCGGCTGGCTGATCGTGCAGGACATCGCCATGGTGCTGGTGCTGGTGCTTCTGCCCGGACTCGCTTCGCTGTTCCATGGCGTCGACGCGGCGCCGGGCGCGATCGAGATCGCCCGTTCGGTCGGCACGGTGCTCGGCAAGTTCGCCATTTTTCTCGCCGTTATGCTGATCGTCGGCAAGAAGCTGATTCCGGCCATCTTGCACTATGTTGCGCATACTGGCAGTCGCGAACTGTTCCGCCTCGCGGTATTGTCGATCGCGCTCGGCGTGGCCTACGCCGCGGCCGAGCTGTTTGGCATCTCGCTCGCGCTTGGCGCCTTTTTCGCCGGCATGATGCTGAGCGAGTCGCAGCTCTCCCAGCAGGCCGCCACCGAGTCGCTGCCGTTGCGCGACGCCTTCGCTGTGCTGTTCTTCGTCTCGGTCGGCATGTTGTTCGGACCGGCGATCGTGGTCGATGCGCCGCTCGCCTTGCTCGCCACCGTGCTGATCATCCTGGTCGGCAAGTCGCTCGTGGCTTACGGCGTGGTCCGCCTGTTCAAGCATTCGCGCTCGACGGCGCTAATGATCACTGCCTCGCTGGCGCAGATCGGGGAGTTTTCCTTCATCCTCGCCAATCGCAGCCTGCAACTCGGTCTGATCCCGCCCGAGGCGCGCGACCTCATACTCGGCGGCGCGATCATCACCATCCTCCTCAACCCGCTGCTGTTCGCGCTGCTCGACGTCTATGCGGCGCGGCGGGAGAAAGCCGCGGCGGAAGCGGCCGCGGCGGAAGGCGAGGCTGCGGTGGAGGAGGAAGTGCCGATGCGCGAGCCGATCAAGCCGACAAACCTGCAGAATCATGTGGTGCTGATCGGCCATGGGCGCGTGGGCAGCTTCATCAGCTCGGCCTTGAGCGACCAGAAGTTGCCGCTGTTCGTCATCGAGGACGATGAAGACGGCGTGGCGGCGCTCAAGGCGTTCGGCATAGAGGCGCTCGAAGGCAACGCCGCGGATCCCGAGGTCATTCAATCGGCCAATCTGCCGGGGGCGCGCTGTCTGCTCGTCGCCATTCCCGACGCGTTCGAGGGCGGCCAGGTGGTGCAGCAGGCCCGCGCGATTAGCCCGAGCCTGCCGATCATCGCCCGCGCACATTCCGAGGAGGAGATCGACTATCTCAAACGGCACGGCGCCAATATCGTGGTGATGGGCGAGCACGAGATCGCCAAGGCCATGCTGGACAACGTGGCGAGGCCCGCGCCGGCCGCCGACCCTGCCGCGGGCCCGAGCGAGCCGGCGTCGCCCGAGGTTGAGGCCGAGAAACCCGCCACAATCAGCTAACGCGTGACGTCGATGCCGCATTACACGCCGCTCATCACCACCATCGTGGCCGCCTTTACCCTGGCCTGGGTTTTCGCGGCCGTGGCGCAACGTCTCAAGCTGCCGCCACTCGTCGGCTATCTCCTGGCCGGCATCGTCATCGGGCCGTTCACCCCGGGCTATGTCGCCGACCAAAATCTGGCGAGCCAGCTGGCGGAGATCGGCGTGATCCTACTGATGTTCGGCGTGGGGCTGCATTTCTCGCTGGCCGATCTCCTCTCGGTGAGGAGGATCGCCATCCCCGGCGCCATCGCCCAGATTGTCTGCGCCACTTTGCTCGGCATGGCGCTGACAACCTGGCTCGGTTGGTCGATGGGCGCCGGACTCGTCTTCGGGCTGGCCTTGTCGGTGGCGAGCACGGTCGTGTTGCTGCGCGCGCTGCAAGAGCGTCGTCTGATCGAGACCGAGCGGGGACGCATCGCCGTCGGCTGGCTGATCGTCGAGGACATCGTCATGGTCGTAACCTTGGTGCTGCTGCAGCGTGTTACCGCAATCGTCGGCATGCCGCCGATCCCGAAATTATCGAGGCAGCGAATCTCCGCGCCGCGCGCCGCCTACTCATCGCTATCGCCGACGGCTTCGAGGGCGGTCAGGTGGTGCAACAGGCCCGCGCCATCAACCCGAAGCTCACGATCGTCGCCCGTGCCCATTCCGAGGAGGAGATTCTCCACCTGATGCGGCGGAGCAAGTCACGTAGTCATGGCCGAACGTGAGATCGCGGCCGCTATGGCGGATCGCATCCGCTAAAGCATCGACTTGATGTCGGCTGAGAAGCTGGGATAGGCGAACACGAAATCGCGTATCTGCGAAGCGGTGATGCC
>DATICH010000065.1:0-7322 GCA_035456885.1 Methyloceanibacter sp. | reverse complement strand
CTTTTTGAAAACAACTCGGGCGGTGTGACTATTCTGCAATGGTTCAAACGCTTTGACGCCACATTGGGCTTCCGCCCATCGCTTTCGCCAAATGAATACTCAGAACAACTGCTCAAACCGCGGGCAATTGCCTAAACCGAGGACTGGGGTCGATCGGGCCGTCAATTCATCGGGTTGGACGCAGTCCCTCGTATCGCGTCTGCGGCGCCCCCGGCTTGCCCTTGTCGGGCCTGGGGGTTGCTTAGAGTGGTTTCCGGCCCCAGGAATCGCCTTGCGATTCGTTCCGGAACGCCTCAGCAAAGCACCATGATTGACGACAAGGACCCCGGCACTGTGCTCGTGACCGGCGCCGGGCGGCGCCTCGGCCGCGCAATTGCGCTCGATTTTGCGAATCGGGGGTGGCGCGTCGGGATCCATTACGGAGCCTCGGCCGCCGGGGCCCAAGATGTGGTGGCCGAAATCGAGCGGAAGGGCGGAAAAGCGGCCGCTTTGGAGGCCGATCTGGCCTGCGTTGCGGCGCTCGATCCCTTGATGGAAGCCTGCGCGGAGGCGCTTGGGGCACCGACCTGCCTGATCAACAATGCCGCCTGCTTCGAGCGGGATACGCTCGCGACCCTCACCGCCGACAGCTGGCAGGCGCATCTCGACGTCAATCTCAGGGCGCCCGTGTTCTTGGCCAAGGCCTTCGCCAAGTCCCTGCCCGAGGGCAAGACCGGGAATGTCATCAACCTGATCGACCAGAAGGTCTTGCGGCTCAATCCGGACTATTTCTCCTACACGATCGCCAAGGCCGGGCTATGGACCGCAACGCAAACCATGGCGCAGGCGCTGGCGCCCCGCATCAGGGTGAACGCCGTCGCGCCCGGTCCGGTGCTCAAGAGCCGTGGTCAAAGCGATGCCGAGTTCGAGCGCGAATTCGCCACGACCCTGCTTGGGCGGCAGGTCAACCCCGACGACGTAAGCGCCGCCATCCGTTTTCTGCTCGATACGCCCTCCATCACCGGGCAGATGATCGCGCTCGACGGCGGCCAGCATTTAGGTTGGCACGACCAAAATTAACGGGTGCGCGGCGGCAAGTTCTTTGTGCTGTGGAAAAGCGGTGGATAGCCGAGAGATCCGGCTGCCAGGTCCTACGCCCTTGAAGCCGGTCACGCTTAGACCTTACCTTCGGCCTAGAAACCCGCGTGCTTTCAAGCCGCGAAAATCTCGTGATCCCATGCCGCTAGAGAACCCCGACAGCGCCCCCTCCTCGCTTCTTTCGCGCGCGCGCAAAGCCTTGCGCGGCGAGGAAACCGGCGCACCCGTCATTGCCCGCTACGCGAAGACGGCGCCGGCGGGCCCCGGCGTCTACCGCATGATCGATGCGGTGGGCGAGGTGCTCTATGTCGGCAAGGCGCGGCATCTCAAGAAGCGCGTGCAGAGCTACGCGCGGGCGGCCGCCCACAACACCCGCATCCTGCGCATGATCGCCGACACGGCGAGCATGGAGTTCGTCACCACCGCCACCGAGATCGAGGCGCTGCTGCTCGAGGCGAACCTGATCAAGCGGCTAAAGCCGCGCTTCAATGTCGTTTTGCGTGACGACAAATCCTTCCCCTTCATTCTCATCGCGCGCGACCATGCAGTGCCGCAAATCCTCAAGCATCGCGGTGCGCGCAACCGCAAAGGTGACTATTTCGGACCGTTCGCTTCGGCGGGCGCGGTCGGCCGCACGATCAACACGCTGCAACGTGCCTTCCTGTTGCGCTCATGCTCCGACGCCTATTTCGAGAGCCGGGTCAGGCCGTGCCTGCTGTTCCAGATCAAGCGCTGCTCGGCGCCCTGCACCGGGGAAATCTCGGTCGAGGACTACGGCAAGCTGGTGGATGAGGCGCTCGGCTTCCTCACCGGCGAGAGCGATGAGGTAAAGCGACGCCTGCACGCGCTGATGGACGAGGCGAGCCTGCGCCAGGACTACGAGCGCGCGGCGAGTTTCCGCGACCGCCTAACCGCGCTCAGTCACATCCAATCGCGCCAGGGCATCAACCCCCAAACGGTGAAGGAGGCGGACGTGTTCGCCGCACATCAAGATGCGGGGCAGACCTGCATTCAGGTGTTCTTCTTCCGCAGCGGCAACAATTGGGGCAACCGCGCTTATTTCCCGCGCGCGGACAAAAGCCTCCCGGTCGAAGAGGTGCTGGAGTCGTTCGTCGCGCAATTCTACGATGACAAACCGCCGCCGAAGCTCGTGCTGCTGTCGCACGACATTGCGTCGCGCCGGTTGCTCGCCGAAGCCTTATCCTCGCGCGCTGGCCGTAACATCACGGTGACGCGTCCGGTGCGCGGCGAGAAGCGCGAACTGATGGAACACGCGCTCGTCAATGCGCGCGAGGCCTTGGCGCGCCGGCTTGCCGACTCGACCTCGCAAGCCGCGATCCTCGCCCGGCTCGCCGAGCTGCTCGATCTCGATGATGCGCCGGAGCGCATCGAGGTCTACGACAACAGCCACATTTCCGGCACCAACCCAGTCGGCGCGATGATCGTCGCGAGTCCCGAAGGTTTTATCAAAGCGCAATACCGCAAATTCAACATGAAGAACGAGGATTTGGCACCGGGCGACGACTACGCGATGATGCGCGAGATGCTGACGCGCCGGTTCTCGCGACTTGCCAAGGAAAGGGACGCGGTGAACGGATGGGCGGCGCCCGACCTCGTATTGATCGATGGCGGGCCGGGACAACTCGGCGCCGCCTATGCGGTGCTGGACGAGCTTGGGCTCTCCGACATCAAGGTGGCGGCGGTGGCCAAGGGCCCGGACCGCAATGCCGGCCGCGAGCGCGTTTATCTCCGCGGGCGCGAGCCATTGTTGCTCGAGCCGCGCGACCCGGTGCTCTACTGCATTCAGAAGCTCAGGGACGAGGCGCACCGGTTTGCCATTGGCGCGCATCGGGCCAAGCGCAAGAAGGCGATCACCGCCTCCCCGCTCGACGAGATCCCCGGCATCGGGCCTGCGCGCAAGCGGGCGCTGCTCCAGCATTTCGGCTCGGCCAAGGCAGTAAGCCGCGCCGGCATGGCCGATCTCGAGGCGGTCGGCGGGATCAGCGCGCAAATGGCCAAGGTGATCTATGATCATTTCCATGGGTGACAGAGCTTGAACAGGCAGACCGACATGGCTGAGGGCGATTTGGCGAGAACGCCGCCGGTTCGCCGCGGCCGGCTTGCCAGCCTGCCGAACATCCTCACTTATGGCCGCATCCTGGCCATCCCGGCGCTGGTGGCCTGCTTTTTCGTGACCGGCGATTGGGGCCGCTGGACCGCGATGTGGATTTTCATCGCCGCAGGGGTGAGCGACTTCCTCGACGGCTATCTCGCCCGCGCTTGGCAACAGCAAAGCAGCATCGGCCGCATGCTCGACCCGATCGCCGACAAGTTGATCGTGGCGGCGGCGCTGTTGATGCTCGCAGCGGATCAGACCATTGCCGGCTGGTCGCTGTGGGCCGGGGTGATCATCCTCTGCCGCGAGATTCTGGTCTCGGGCTTGCGCGAATTTCTCGGCACGCTCGCCGTGGGCGTGCCGGTGACGCGGCTCGCCAAGTGGAAGACCTTGGTGCAGATGGTGGCGATCGGCTTTCTGCTCGCCGGCAGCGCCGGCGACAAGATCTGGCCCCATACCACCTTGTTCGGACTGACCCTGCTGTGGATCGCCGCCATCGTCACGCTCTATACGGGCTACGACTATCTGCGCGCGGCGGCGCGCCACATGATGAAGGAGGAATAGAGCGGTGCGTCTCCTCTATTTCGCCTGGGTGAAGGAGAAGGCCGGCGTCGCCGCGGAAGACATCGAGCCGCCTGAGAACGTGGCGACCATCGCCGAACTGATCGTCTGGCTGAAGACGCGAGGGCCGGAATTCGCGAACGCGTTCGCCCGATCCGAGGTGATCCGAGCGGCGATCGACAAGAGCCATGCGCGGCATGACGCGAAGATCAAGGGCGCGCGCGAGATCGCCTTCTTCCCGCCGGTGACCGGAGGCTAAGATGATCAGAGTCCAGCAAGAGGATTTCGACATCGGCGCCGAGATCGCACGGTTGAAGGCCGGCCGCACGGATATCGGCGCCATCGTCAGCTTCACCGGCACGGTGCGCGATCGAGGCGGCGCCGTCACCGAGATGACTCTGGAGCATTATCCCGGCATGACCGAAGCGGAGCTTCAGAGAATCGAAGCCGAGGCCTGCGCGCGCTGGCCTCTGCAAGCGAGCCTGATCGTGCACCGCTATGGCGCGCTCAAGCCCGGCGACAATATCGTGCTGGTGGTGACGGCATCGGAGCATCGCGACGCGGCGTTCGAGGCCGCGAAATTTCTGATGGATTATCTCAAGACGCGCGCGCCGTTCTGGAAGCGCGAGAGTGGGCCCGGCGGCACGCGCTGGGTGGAGGCCGCCGAGAGCGACGATGCGTCGGCCGCGGCTTGGAAGCCGAAGCGCGCGGCCGAGTGACGCCCGGCCCGGTGGGCCTCCTTTCCAGCGGCGTAGAGCCCAATTTGGTTGAACTGGGCCTGCGTCCTTTGCTGGCGTAAGATGTCCGGCCATGGACCGAGGTTTACATCTCAGCGATCAGCTCTTCCGGGCGGGCCCGCCGCGCCCCTCAATGGTGCTGCGCCCCGGCTCCACACTCGCGCCGGGCGAAGAGCGCTACACGGTGCAAGGTGGCGGCGTGATCGCCATGCCGATCTATGCAGGAGACCGGCTGCGGGTCGTCGATCTCGAAGGCATGCAGCTTTGCGAGCTGGTGGTGGCCGACACCGCCGGCAATGTCGATCTCGCCATTCTCGCCGCGCGGGGCGATGGCGATGCGCGCGGCTTGAGGCAAGCGCTCGCTGCGGACAGTGAAAGTGCGCGGGTGGTGCGCGCGGGGCTGGAGCGCCGCGGCATCGATCTGGCGCACGCTCGCGCCGTCACTCTGTTCGGGGGCGAGTCCAGGCCTGGAGCGAGCGCCGAGTTCACCGTGGCGCGCGACGGCTTGCTGATCGCGGCGGCGCCGGGCGGTGTCATGGACGCCGGCACGCAAGACACGGCGACGCCGATCCGCATCTTCATCCAGCGCAGCCGCGTGGCACGGCCGAACGAAACGCCCCTGCCCGACCCGCTTGCAGACCCGCTGCACGATATCCGCGTCAACAAGGCGACGGCCGAGGCCTATTTCGTGCGAGCCGGCGAATATATCCAGATCATCGATGTCGCCGGCCGGCAATGCACCGACTTCCAGTGCTTTCCCGCGCGCGGGCTCGACCAGGGATTGGAGCGTCCGCTCGACGTCACCACCACGCGCTCGCTGGTGGGGCAGAGCTATCCCCTGCCCGGCTTGTTCGCCAAAGCCTTCGATCAGGACATGCAGCCGCTGGTCGAGGTGGTGCGCGATACCGTTGGGCGGCACGATGCCTTCGCGCTCGCCTGCAATGCGCGCTATTACGATGACCAGGGCTATCCCGGCCATGTCAACTGCACCGACAATTTCAACGCGCAGCTTCAGCCTTACGGCATCGCCCCGCGCAAGGGCTGGATGGCGCTCAACTTGTTCTACAACACGGCGATCGATGCCAATAACGTGCTTTATCTCGACGAGCCGTGGTCGCGGCCGGGCGATTACGTGCTGCTGCGCGCGCTCACCGATATCGTCTGCGTCTCCTCGGCCTGCCCGGACGACATCGATCCGGCGAATGGTTGGGAGCCGACCGACATCCATGTGCGCACCTATTCCGACAAGCAAAGCTTCTCCAGAGCGGTGGCCTATCGCATGACGCCAGATGCCGAACCCCAATTGACGCGCGAGACCGCGTTTCACCCGCGCTTCTCGGCGCTGACCCGCAACTACATGGAATATCGGGGCTATTGGCTGCCGACGCGCTTCTCCAATGACGGGCCGGTGGCCGAATATTGGGCCTGCCGCGAGCGCGCCGCGATCATGGACCTGTCGCCCTTGCGCAAATTCGAGGTGACCGGCCCCGACGCGGAATCGCTGTTGCAGTACACGCTCACCCGCAACGTGCGGAAGCTGGCGGTCGGACAAGTGGTCTACACCGCCATGTGCTACGAGCATGGCGGCATGATCGACGACGGCACCTTGTTCCGTCTCGGCGACAACAATTTCCGCTGGATCGGCGGCGACGATTATAGCGGCATCTGGCTGCGCAAGCAGGCCGAGAAGCTCGGGCTGAAGGCCTGGGTGCGGTCCTCGACCGATCAGTTGCACAATGTCGCCGTGCAAGGGCCGAAGAGCCGCGACATCTTGCGTGAGGTGATCTGGACCCCGCCGGCGCAGCCGCGCCTCGACGAGCTCGGCTGGTTCCGCTTCACCGTTGGCCGCATCGGCGGCTTCGACGGCGCGCCGGTGGTGGTCTCGCGCACCGGCTATACCGGCGAGCTCGGCTATGAGATTTTCTGCCACCCGAAAGATGCGCTCGCCGTGTTCGACGCGATCTGGCAGGCGGGCGAGCCGCATGGGCTTGCGCCGCTCGGGCTGCAAGCGCTCGACATGGTGCGCATCGAAGCGGGACTCGCTTTCGCCGGCTACGAATTCTGCGATCAAACCGACCCATTCGAGGCGGGCATCGGCTTCACCGTGCCGCTTGCGGCGAAAAACGAGGACTTCATCGGCCGCGACGCACTGGTCCGGCGGAAGGAACATCCGCAGCGGAAGCTGGTCGGTCTCGACATGGAGGGCGAGGAGCCGGTCGGCCACGGCGACTGCGTGCATATCGGCCGCGCGCAGATCGGCACAGTCACCAGCGCCACTCGTTCGCCGATCCTGAAGAAGACCATTGCGCTTGCCCGCATCGATGCGACCTACGCCGAGCTCGGAACCGAGGTCGAGGTCGGCAAGCTCGACGGCCATCAAAAGCGGTTGCCGGCGCGCATCGTGCGCTTTCCGCAATACGATCCGGAAAAAACGCGCGTGCGTTCCTAGGGGAAGCGCGCGGCGCGATGCCGCCCAGCGCGGAGATTGACCCTCGCCGCGACGCTTGACATCCTCGCTCGATGATCCGCGCTGCTCTGCTCGATCTCGCCGGCGTCGTCTATGACGGCGCACGAGCGCTGCCCGGCGCGGTCGAGGCGATTGCGCGCCTGCGCGATGCGAGCTTGCGTCTGCGTTTCCTCACCAACACTACCCGCGTGCCGAGGCGCGAGTTGTTGCGGCGGCTGCACCAGATGGGCGTGAAGCTCGCGGACGAGGAGCTGTTCACGCCGGCGCAAGCCGCGCGGACCTGGCTCAGGGCGAAGAAGCTTTCACCGCACCTGCTGGTTTACCCTCCCCTCGAAGAAGACTTTGTTGGGCTGTCGGCCGGGGA
>DATICH010000064.1:0-2212 GCA_035456885.1 Methyloceanibacter sp. | reverse complement strand
GTCAATCGCGTGGTCGCGCCCGACCGCGTCGTCAACGAGGCTGTCGAGCTCGGCCGGCAGATCGCCATGAAGCCGAAAAAGACCCTCAAGATCGGCAAGGAAGCCTTCTACCGTCAGCTGGAAATGCCGCTCGAGGACGCCTACCGCTATGCTTCCGAGGTTATGGTCGAGAATATGCTCGATGCGGAGGCCGAGGAAGGCATCGGCGCCTTCATCGAGAAGCGCAAGCCCGACTGGCCGCGCTGATCTTGCGCCACGCCTCCCTGCCCCCATTTTCCCGGCGATGAACCACGAAAGCTATAGCGATGCCTATATCCGCGACATCCTCTCGCGCTACCGCACCATCGCCATGGTGGGCGCGAGCCCCACAACCTCGCGGCCGAGCTATTTCGCCATGAAATATCTCAAGGAGAAGGGCTTCCGCGTGATCCCGGTCAATCCAGGGCAAGCGGGCAAAGAACTGCTCGGCGAACGCATTTTTGCTTCGCTCGCGGATATTCAGGAGCCGGTCGACATCGTTGATATCTTCCGCTCGTCGGACGCCGCGCTCGGCGTCACCCACGACGCGATCAAGATCGGCGCCAAGGTGGTGTGGATGCAGCTCGGTGTGCGCAACGACGAGGCCGCGCGCCTCGCCGAAGAGGCCGGCTTGCAAGTGGTGATGAATCGCTGCCCGAAGATCGAGTACGGCCGGCTCTCCGGCGAGCTCGGCTGGGCCGGCGTCAACTCGCGCCGCGTTTCGGCCAAGCGGCCGGTGCTCGGGCCAAAGGGTGTGCAGCACCGCGTGCTTGTCACAAAGGCTTGAGCGCCTCCTTTGCTATAGTCCCACCGAACCATCAGCCATAAGGGGAACCCACTATGAATGCCGAACGGACGCCCGGCTTCAACACGCTTGCGATTCACGCCGGGGCGCAACCCGACCCTGCGACCGGCGCGCGCGCCACGCCGATCTATCAGACCACGTCTTTCGTGTTCGACAATGTCGAGCACGCCGCGGCGCTGTTCAATCTGGAGGTGTTCGGCAACATCTACACTCGCATTATGAACCCGACCCAGGCGGTGCTGGAGGAGCGGGTCGCGGCGCTCGAAGGCGGCACTGCGGGACTCGCGGTGGCTTCGGGCCATGCCGCACAGGCGCTTGTGTTTCACACGCTGCTGCAGCCGGGCGATGAGTTCATCGCCGCACGCCAGCTTTATGGCGGATCGATCAACCAGTTCACCCATTCTTTCAAGAAATGCGACTGGCATGTGCGCTGGGCCGACACCACCGATGCCGAGTCTTTCCGCGCCGCGCTGACCCCGAAGGTCAAGGCCATCTTCGTCGAGTCGATCGCCAATCCGGGCGGCGTCATCACCGATCTCGCGGCTATCTCCGCCGTCGCCAAGGTGGCCGGGGTACCGCTGATCGTCGACAACACGCTTGCCACCCCCTACCTCACCCGGCCGATCGAGCATGGCGCCGACATCATCGTGCATTCGTTGACCAAGTTTCTCGGCGGTCACGGCAACTCGATCGGCGGGGCAATCGTCGATTGCGGCACGTTCGACTGGCTCGCGAGCAAGCGCTACCCGACCTTGTCGGAGCCTTGCGCGTCCTATCACGGCATCACGTTGGCCGAGACATTCGGCAATTTCGCCTTCGCCATCGCTTGCCGTGTGTTGGGCTTGCGCGACTTCGGGCCGGCGATCTCGCCGTTCAACGCCTTTCTGATCCTGACCGGGATCGAGACCTTGCCGCTCCGCATGCAGCGGCATTGCGACAATGCACTCAAGGTCGCCACCTGGCTGTCGAACCACGAAAAGATCGCCTGGGTGAACTATGCGGGACTGCCAGGCAACGAGTTCCATGCCCTCGCCGAGCGCTATGCGCCGAAAGGTGCCGGCGCGGTGTTCACCTTCGGATTGAAGGGCGGCTACGACGCCGGCATCGCGCTGGTCAGCAATGTCAAGCTGTTCAGCCATCTCGCCAATATCGGCGACACGCGCAGCCTGATCATCCATCCAGCCTCCACCACGCATCGCCAGCTGACCGACGAACAGCGGCAAAGCGCCGGCGCAGGCGCTGAGGTGGTGCGGCTGTCGGTCGGGCTCGAGGACGCCGACGACCTGATCGCCGATCTCGATCAGGCGCTGGCTGCGAGCTGAGGGTTTGCCGGCAGCGGCTTGGGGTCTCCCGCCAGCCAGACGTGGTAGAGCGCGACGGCGAACAGCG
>DATICH010000063.1:0-4466 GCA_035456885.1 Methyloceanibacter sp. | reverse complement strand
GACAATCGCGCCTGCGTTGCCGAGCTTCTGGCCGCGGAACGGGAGGCGCGGGCGGGGCGCCTGGGTATCTGGCCGCACATCCGCCTATCGCATCGTCCCCGCGCTCGACCTCGAGCGGCTGGGACGTCTCATCCACACCTATCAGCTGGTCGAAGGGAGGGTGGTCGCGGTCGGCGAGGGCCGCATCCGGATCTTTCTCAATTTCGCGCAGGATTGGCGGCGGGATTTCACGCTTGGCGTCGAACGCAAGGACTTGAAGGTTTTCGCCGCCGCCGGCATCGATTTGCGGGGCTTGGCCGGCAAATGGGTGCGGGTGCGCGGCACGCTTCTCTGGCGCAACGGCCCGACGATCGAGGCGACCCATCCCGAACAGATCGAACCTCTGCCTGACGCACCGGGAACTTAGGAGAGAGACCAAGCTTGGAGCACCGGCTATCGCGCCATAGCCTTTGAGTGCCATAGTCGCGATCGGTCATGCCGCAGGCAGGCATCCGGGGAGTGTCAACCAGCGCCATGGAGTCCTTCACCCGCGTCTTTCCGCCTGATTGGCCCGCGCTCCAGAACGTCCTTCTGGTGGTGGGCATCGTGGCGCTCGTGCTGGGCCTGTTTGGCTTCCTGGCACGAAGGACGCTGCGCAAGCACGAGCGGCAAAACCGGATTGCCGCCGAGCAGATCGCGCTGCTCATGACCGGAGAGATGATGGCCCGTTCCCAGGAGGAGGGGGACCGCTTCTCGCTGAAGGAGAGCAACAGTATCAAAGCGCTGATTGCCGAGGCCGTGCTCGCCCTCGGCGCCGACGGTACGCGCCGCACGCGCCGCGCCATTCAGCGCCTCAAGACCTCCGACAGCGCGCTTGCCACGGATATTTTCGCGGAGCTGGCTCGGGCCAAGACCGAAGATGCGACCCGCGCCACCCAGCAAGCAGCCGCCGCGCTCCGCCATCAAGGCGCGCTCACTTTACCTAACGACGCGCATGAAGCGCTCGAGCTGTTCCAACAGGCCTACGCGCTCGATTCTGTCGATACGGAAAATCTGCTTGCGCTTGCCCTCGTGCAGTTCAGGCTGGGTGACATCCCCAGCGTCGAGGCGCTGCTCGAAAAGGCCGAACGGGGCGACGGTCAGCCCGGTCGCGAAGACATCGCCGGCATGATCGACATGTTCGCCGGCGTCCTGCATCTCAGGCGCGGGCGCCTCCCCGAGGCGATCGGGAGGTTCGAATCGGCGAGCCGCATCTTCGAGGCGCGCGAAGATCCAAAGGCGCTGGTCGACGCCATGATGGCGCTCGCCAGCACGCAAATGAAGGCGAACGACCTCAACGGCGCGCTCGCCAACTACAATAAGGCGGCGGAACTTTGCACCAAGTTCAACTACGAGATCGGGCTCGCCCAGCTCTATGCCGATCTCGGTCTCTTGCTGCAGGGACTAGGAAAATTCGCCGAGGCCGAGCAGATGCTGCTTAAGGGCTTCGCGGTCGCCGAGAAACACGATGAACTCACCATCGCCTCCGTCGTCGCCGGCAATCTCGCGCTGCTTTATCGGGAGACGCAGGATCTCGACCGGGCCGAGGGGATGGTTCGCCAGTCCTTGCAACTTGAGGAACGCCTGAAGCACCGGGATGGCGTCGCCCGAGGCAATCTCAATCTCGGCACGATCCTGTTCGAGAAGGCCCGCTTCGAGGATGCCGCCGCCTGCTTCAAGGCGAGCTTACGCCTTTATGAGGCGCTTGGTCTGCCCGAGCACGCCTCGAACGCAGTCTATAATCTCGGCAACGCGCATCGGGCGCTCAAGCAATCGGAGCAGGCCGAGAGCTGCTACCGCCGGGCGATCGACTTGTTCATGAGCGCGAACGATGCCTCCGGGGTGGCCAAGTCCGCCGGCAATCTCGGCGCGGTCTATTTGGACAGCGGGCGCTTCGACGAGGCCGAGGAGGAATTCAGAGTGGCGCTCGACGCCGCGCGAGACGCGGGCGAGGGGCGTGCCATCGCCATGCAGATGCGCAACCTCGCCGTGCTCGCGCACATGCGAGGCAAGCCCGAGGAGGCATGCAAGCGGCTTCGCGAGTCGCTGGAACTCTGCCAGGAAATCGACGCCCGCACCGAGGCGCTCGAGCTAAAGGTGCTGATGGGTCAGATCGGCTGCCTCTAGGACCAAAAAGCTCCGCAGTTGGGCCTATCGCAACAAAAAATGCGCTCTGCACAGTCCGGCGCCCATAATAGACTGGAACGGAGGCAAGATGTTCGAAGCGTACGAGTCAATTTTCAACCGGCGTGGCGAGGCCTACCACAAGGCGATGCGCCTCGTCCCGGGCGCGCGACGCCACGAGTTCGCGGAGGCCCTTGCCCCGCTTGTTCTGAAGCAGGGTTCCGTGCTTTGCGACGCGCCTTCCGGCGGCGGGTATCTTGCCGATCACCTTCCGCGCCATCTCGCAATTCGCTTGGTGGCGATCGACCCCTCGGCAGTGTTCGCCAGAAGCTGGGCGGACCAGCGCGTCGAGTGGCACCAGGCGCAACTTCACCAGCTTCCGCTTGAAGATGCTTCCGTCGACGCCTTGGTTAGCATTGCCGGCATGCATCACATCGAAGACAGACGCGCGGTCTTGGTTGAAATGCGGCGCGTGATGCGTCCCGGAGCGCAGCTGTGCATTCTCGAGGTCCCGGTGGGCGCCATCACCGACGATTTCTTGAACGGGTTCGTTGACAACTACAACAGCATGGGCCACGAGGGGCGCTTCGTGGATGATAGATTTCGCGCGGATCTTGCAAAGGCCGGCTTTCGCTCCGAGAGCGATGAGTTGCGCCGCTATAGCTGGAACTTTGCCAGCGAAGCTGAGATGGTCGAGTTTCTCAACCTCATGTTTTGGCTCGACAAGGCGACGCCCGAGATCATCCTTGAGGGCGTGAAGGACTCGCTGGGGATCACAAATGACGGAGACGGCTGCAAGATGAATTGGGAAATGCAGCGGATCGTCGCCACGTAGATCGCCGATGCGGATTGCCAATGTCAGATCGTGGCGGACACACACGGGCACCAGTCATGTCGAGGCCGATGTCGACGGCGAACCGCTGTGGTTTGCCTCCGCTGACGCGAATCTTGTGGCTTCCCCCGAGGCCTTTGCCAGCACAGTTCTGATCGCCGCGGCGACCCGGGGGGAACCGCTCGAAATTGACGCCCCCGTAGATCGATTGTGGCTCCAGCGGGTCCCAGGGATCCTGCGACAGGCCGAAATCTGGTGGCGTTTGCCCGGCACGTGCGTGATCCCCAAGGACGTAGTTGACATTCCGCGTGAGCGTCCCGGTGTGACGGCGCAATGCTTTACGGGCGGTGTCGACTCGTTCTACGCGCTTGTCAGCGCGGAAGCTTGGCCGGGGATGTTGGTCTACGCCCACGGATTCGATAACAAGCCGGACGACCGCGCTCGCCTTGATGCGTTTCTTCCCGGCTTCCGCGAGGTTGCGGCGGCGTTCAGAGCTAGGCCAGTGGTAGTTTCCACCAACCTGCGCTGGCACCGCACCTCTCGGGGGGTCGACTTTCGTAGGAGTCACGGCGGTGCGCTCGCCGCGTTGGGTCACGTCTTGTCCGGAAACGTGGAGCAGATCCTCATCCCCTCAAGTTACCCCTACCACGATCCCAAGCCGTGGGGCTCGCACTGGGATTTGGACCCTTTATGGTCGTCTCGACGACTGGCCGTGGAGCATGCGGACGCGACGTTCAGGCGGGGAAAGAAGGTCCAGGCGATCGCCGACCAGGAATTGGTTCGTCGGCATCTTCGGGTTTGTCCCGCGCGCAAGACACCGCGCGGAAATTGCTCCAAATGCGAGAAATGCGTTCGCACAATGATCGCCTTCGCAATATGCGGGAAACTGGAAGGCTGCGAAGCCTTTGATCTCACCGTTCCGCTAGAACAGCGGGTGAGCAATCTGCCTATCTTGGAGCCGGAGCTCGTTTCAATCTACGAGGAACTGATCTGCGAAATCGACGACCCGCGGCTCAAGATTGCCGTGGATAGATTGATAGCCGATAGCCAGGGAAAACCGGGCTGGTACTACAACTGGCTGCGGCGCTGGCGCAAAAAGCTGACGCGGATGTGGGGCAGATTAGCCTCACCGCTCAGATGCCGGGCCGCTCGCGAGCCGGCAAGCCCGGGCACTGGATCTAAAGCGGGCGATCGAGGAGGTTAGGCGGCGCGGGTGCGCGCTTCGGCCTCTGCGGCGATCTTGGCATGCCGCGCGGTCTTGGCCAGCACGTCGTCGATCTTGGCGACGGCGCTCGCCTCGTCCATCCTTTCAACGGCGGCGATCTCTCTTGCCATGCGGTCGAGCGCTGCTTCGTAGAGCTGGCGCTCGGAATAGGACTGCTCCGGTTGCGCCTCGGAGCGGTACAGGTCACGCACGACCTCGGCGATGGAGACGAGGTCGCCCGAATTGATCTTGGCCTCGTATTCCTGAGCCCGCCTCGACCACATGGTG
>DATICH010000062.1:0-4691 GCA_035456885.1 Methyloceanibacter sp. | reverse complement strand
CCCTTCGCGGCCGCACGCTCCGCGACCAGTTTCCCGACCGCCTTCGCCGCCGCGATATTGGCGCCGTTCTTGAGGCTGCCGCGCATCTCCTTCTCGATCGAAGAGGCCGACGCCAGCGTCGCGCCGTTCGTATCGTCGATGACTTGAGCGTAGATGTGCTTCGAGGAGCGGAAGATGGACAGTCGCGCGCGGCCATTGGCAGCGCGGCGGATCGCCCGTCGCACCTGCGCCTTCCGTCTTGCAGTCCGATCACTGAGCCTGGACATGGGCCGGTTCCTACTTCTTCCCGCCCTTGCGGACGGCGATCAGGTTGCGCAGCAACTTGCGCGAGTCGATGGAGTTGGCGTGCACGGCGGCGGTGCGACCCGGCATGGTCGAAAGCCGCTGCCGCACCGAAGCAGCGCCCTCGGGGACGATGATGACGTCCCCCACCCGCAGGTGATTGAGTACTTGGGCGAGGCTCATTTCTTCTTTCCTTCCTTGCGGAAGATGAACTCGCCGGCGTGCTTGATGCCCTTGGCCTTGTATGGCTCGGGCGGCCGGTAATCGCGGATCTCCGCCGCC
The DNA here is from genome assembly GCA_035456885.1 of Methyloceanibacter sp. GTDB lineage: Bacteria > Pseudomonadota > Alphaproteobacteria > Rhizobiales > Methyloligellaceae > Methyloceanibacter. The sequence continues at coordinate 4,127 of DATICH010000062.1, read as the reverse complement.
ACCTGCCCGACCTTCTGCTTGTCGATCCCGGTGATGACGATCTCGGTCGGCTTCGGGCAGACGATCTGGATGCTTTGCGGGATGGAATAGGCGATGTCGTGGCTGTAGCCCAGCTGCAGCTGGAGGTTCGAGCCCTGCACCGCCGCGCGATAGCCGACGCCGGTGATTTCGAGCTTCTTGGTGAAGCCCTCCGTGACCCCGGCGATCAGATTGGCCACCATGGTGCGAGACATGCCCCACATGGCACGCGCCTCCTTGGTATCCTCGCGCATGGCGACCTCGATCCCGCCATTCTCGAGTTTCGCAACCATGACGTCGGCAAGCACGTGCTGGAGCTCGCCCTTGGGCCCCTTCACCTTGACCTGCTGACCGTTCACCTGAGCGGTTACCCCGCTCGGGACGGTCACGGGCTTCTTGCCGATGCGCGACATGGCTCAACAGACTCCGTCAGAACACGTTGCACAGGATCTCGCCGCCGACATTCTCGGTCCGCGCGCGAGCATCCGACATGACGCCTTTCGGCGTCGAAAGGATGGCGACGCCCAGCCCGTTGGCGACCGTCCGCAAATCCTTGACCGAGGAATAGACGCGCCGGCCCGGCGTCGACACCCGCTTGATCTCCTTGATCACCGGCTCGCCGTCGAAATATTTCAGCTCGATCTCGAACTCCGACTTGCCGCCGCTATAGTCGACGCGCGCATAGCCGCGGATGTAGCCCTCCTCGGCAAGCACATCGAGCACGCGCTCTCTGAGCTTGGAGGCCGGTGTCGTGACCTTGGCCTTGTGCCGCATCTGCGCGTTGCGGATGCGGGTCAGCATATCACCTAGAGGATCGTTAATGCTCATCGACCGTCCTTACCAGCTCGACTTGATCATGCCGGGGATCAGGCCCTGGCTTCCGAGGTCGCGCAGCGCGATGCGCGACATGCGAAGTTTGCGGTAATAGCCGCGCGGGCGTCCCGATAGATCGCAACGGTTGCGGATGCGGGTCGGAGAGGAATTGCGCGGCAGCTCGGCAAGCTTGAGCCGCGCGGCAAACCGCTCCTCGGCCGGCAGCGACCGGTCGGCGGCGATCGTCCTCAGCCGCGTCCGCCGCAGCTTGTACTTTTTGGCGAGGCGGCGGCGCTTCTTGTCCCGCTCGATCATGCTCGTCTTAGCCATTCAGTCCTCCTTCGCAGCCTAAGTCCTAGCTGCGGAACGGAAAATTCAATCCCTGCAACAGCGCGCGCGCCTCGTCGTCGGTGCGCGCCGTGGTGCAGACGATGATGTCCATGCCGAGCACGTCTTCCACCTTGTCGTAGTCGATCTCGGGGAAGATGATGTGCTCCTTCAGGCCGAGCGTGAAATTGCCGCGACCGTCGAAACTCTTCGGGTTCAGGCCGCGGAAGTCGCGCACCCTGGGCAACGCGATATTCACCAGCCGGTCGATGAACTCGTACATGCGGTGCTTGCGCAAGGTGACCTTGGCGCCGATCGGCATGCCTTCGCGCAGCTTGAAGGTGGCAATCGACTTGCGCGCCTTGGTGATCACCGGCTTCTGTCCGGCGATCAGGCCTAGATCGGCGGCGGCGGCGTTCACCTTCTTGGAATCGCTGACGCCCTCGCCTACGCCCATATTGAGCACCACCTTGTCGAGGCGCGGCACCTGCATCTTGTTCTCGTAGCCAAACTGCTTGACGAGAGCCTCTTTCAACACCTCGTCATAGTGCTGCTTCAGCCGGGGAATGTAGGTTTGCTCAGCCATCGATGACCTCACCGGAGCGCCTGGCGAAGCGAACCTTGCGCCCGTCCTTCAGAAATTTGTACCCGACGCGCGTCGGCTTTCCGTTCTTCGGATCCTCGAGCGCGAGATTGGAGATGTGGATCGCCGCCTCCTTGGCGATGATGCCGCCCTCCTGCGTCGCGGTCTGGCGCTGATGCCGCCGGATCATGGCCACACCCTTGACGATGGCGCGGTTCTCGGACGGAAGCACCTTGAGCACCTCGCCCTTCTTGCCTTTGTCCTTGCCAGTGATGACCACGACGTGGTCACCTTTCTTGATCTTGAGCTTCGGCATCTACAAGACCTCCGGCGCGAGCGACACGATCTTCATGTGCTTCTTGGCTCTGAGCTCGCGGGTCACCGGACCGAAAATGCGGGTGCCGATCGGCTCGCCCTGCGGATTGACCAGCACCGCGGCGTTGCGGTCGAACCGAATGATCGAGCCGTCCGGCCGGCGCACGCCCTTGGCGGTACGCACCACCACGGCCTTCATTACCTGACCCTTCTTCACGCGGCCGCGCGGGATCGCCTCCTTGACCGAGACGACGATGGTGTCGCCGATCGAGGCATATTTCCGCTTCGAGCCGCCGAGCACCTTGATGCACTGGACGCGGCGCGCGCCGGAATTGTCGGCGACGTCGAGATTGGTCTGCATCTGAATCATGGCACCGCGCCCTTAAATCCGAAATTCACCGCTAGCTCGCCGCCTGCTCGCGCGGCAACACCGTCCACCGCTTGTGCCTGGAGATCGGCGCACATTCCTCGATCCACACCATCTCGCCCACCTTGAACTCGTTCTTCTCGTCATGGGCGTGATAATTCTTGCTCCGCCGCACGGTCTTCTGCAGCAGCGGATGCGTGAAGCGCCGCTCGACGCGGACCACCACGGTCTTGTCGTTCTTGTCGCTCACCACGACCCCTTGCAGAACGCGTTTCGGCATTTGCTCGTCCTAACCCTTTGCCTTTGCTTTCGCTTTTGACTTCGCGGCTCTCGCCGACGTCTTCGCCTTGGCCTTCGGCGCCGCCTTGGGCTTAGCCTTGGCGGCTGGCTTGGCCTTCGCTGTAACCTTCGGCTTCGGCTCGGCCTTCGGTTTCGGCTTCACCTCGCCACCCTCGACCGGCACCTGCCGCGCGATCGTCTTGATGCGCGCGATGTCACGCCGGATCTGGCGCACGCGCGCGGTATTTTCCAGCTGGCCTGACGCGGCCTGGAAGCGCAGATTGAACTGCTCCTTCTTCAGCTTGATCAGCTCGTCGGCGAGCTGATCCGGCGTCATGCCGCGAACCTGGTGCGCTCTCATCACTTCGCCTCGATGCGCGCGACCACGCGCGTCTTGATCGGGAGCTTGGCGGCGCCGAGTCTCAGCGACTCGCGCGCGACCGGTTCCGTCACGCCATCGATCTCGAACATGATGCGCCCGGGCTTCACCCGCGCCACCCACAGCTCGGGCGTGCCCTTGCCTTTGCCCATGCGCACCTCGGTCGGCTTTTTCGACACCGGCACGTCGGGGAACAGCCTGATCCACACCCGGCCCGAGCGCTTCATCTGCCGGGTCATAGCGCGGCGCGCCGCCTCGATCTGCCGCGCGGTGATGCGCGCAGGCTCCTGCGCCTTCAGCCCATACGTGCCGAAAGCGAGCGTGGCCGCGCTCGACGCGGCGCCCTTGATGCGCCCCTTATGCGCCTTGCGGTATTTGGTACGCTTCGGTTGCAGCATGACTTACGCCTTCGCCATTCCTAGTCCTGCGCCGGAGCCGGCTCGCGCCGACCGGTGGAACGTCCGCCTTCTTGCGCCTCGATCGCCTTGTTCTCCTGGGCCATGGGATCGTGCTCCATGATCTCGCCCTTGAAGATCCAGACCTTGACGCCGATGATGCCGTAGGCCGTGCGCCCGAGCGCCGTGCCGTAATCGATATTGGCGCGGAGCGTGTGCAACGGCACCCTGCCCTCGCGATACCACTCCATGCGCGCAATCTCCGCGCCGCCGAGCCGGCCCGAGCAATTAATGCGAATGCCGAGCGCGCCCATGCGGATCGCCGACTGCACCGCCCGCTTCATCGCCCGGCGGAACGCCACGCGCCGCTCGAGCTGCTGGGCGATACCCTCCGCCACCAGCGTGGCGTCGACTTCCGGCTTGCGCACCTCGACGATATTCAGATGCACTTCCGAATCCGTCATGCTGGCAAGTTCGCGCCGCAGCTTCTCGATGTCCGAGCCCTTCTTGCCGATCAGAATGCCCGGCCGCGCGGTGTGCACCGTGACGCGGCATTTCTTGTGCGGGCGCTCGATGACCACCTTGGAGATGCCGGCCTGCTTGCGCGAACCAAGAATGTGCTCGCGCATCTTCAAGTCTTCATGCAACAGG
>DATICH010000061.1:0-29859 GCA_035456885.1 Methyloceanibacter sp. | reverse complement strand
ATAGCCCCAGGTTTCGCCCGGACGCCATTTTGAGACTTTGAGATAGCTGGCCGTCGAAGCGAGCGCGTCCGGCACATTGCCCCAGATGTCGCGCTTGCCGTCGCCGTCATAGTCCACGGCGTAGGCACTGTAAGTGGTGGGGATGAACTGGGTGTGTCCCATGGCGCCTGCCCACGAGCCGTTCATCGCCTCGAAGCTGATATCGCCGCGCTGCAAGATCTTGAGCGCGGAGTTGATCTGCGACCTGGCGAACTTGCCCTTGGTGTTGGAACAGACCAGCGTAGCAAGCGAGCGGATCACGTTCTTGTCTCCCGGCTGCACGCCATAATTGGACTCGACACCCCATATGGCAACGAGGATATGCCGGTCGACCCCGTAGCGATTTTCGAGCGCACCAAGCAGCGCTTGATATTCGGAGAGCCTTTCCTTGCCGACGGTGATGCGCTTCTCCGAGACGGCCCGGTCAATATATTCGCCGATCGGCTTCACATATTCGGGTTGGTAATTGGCGAGTTCGATCACTTCCGGGTCGACGGTAAAGCCTTGGAAGGCGCGATCGAAGGTGGCACGCGTGATCCCGGCCCTCTTGGCGGACGGCCAAAGGCTTTCCACACATTTGCTATTGGCGAAGCTCGCGGCCGGGTGGGCCATCACCAATAGGGCCGCCGACGCGACCCCCAGGATCAGGGATCTAGAGTTTTCCATGATTCGCATGGCCGGACCCTAGCAAGCATGGCGGGCAAAACCTAGGCAAAGCCTCCTATTGAGCCACTGCGGCGCTCGCTTCCTTGAGTATCGCCCCCACTAGGGCCTGGCTCGGATAGCAGGTGAGCGGCAAACCGAGCTTTCGCTCCTCGTGCCCGATACTGCGCCTGGTCTTGAACCCGGCAAGCCCGTCGACCTTGCCGACATCGTGACCCTTCGCCACCAGTACCTCCTGACAGCGCTGAATGCGGTCCCGCGGCAGCCGCTCGACCTTCTGCCAGGTGCCCGCGAATTCGACCGGCGCGTTGGCCGCGATCATATCGGCCACGTGGCCCACGAAAATCGCGTAGACATCCGAGTTGTTGTAGAGCTTGAGCACCGAGAAATTGTTGGTGGCGAGGAAGGCTGGCCCCTTGAGACCGGCGGGCAACACCAGGAAGGCCTGATCGCCGAGCCTCGCCTCCGGGAACTGGCGCCCCTTCACCCGTGCCACGCCGAGCTTCGTCCATTCGGAAATCGGCCGCGCTTTATCGGGTCCTTGATCGGTGCAATCGAAATTTTTGGGTAGTGTGACCTCATAACCCCAAGGTTGGCGGCCGTCCCAGCCCTGGCTGTGCAGCGAATTGCCGGTCGAGGCGAGCGCATCGGGAACCGAGCTCCAAATGTCGCGCCTGCCGTCGCCGTCGAAATCGACGGCGTATTTATCGAAGTCCGACGGCAGGAATTGCGTATAGCCCATGGCGCCCGCCCAGGACGACCGCATTTGCGATCGCGTGGTGTGACCCTCCTGGATGATCTTCAAGGCGCCGATCACCTCTTCGCGGAAAACTTCGGGGCGCCGCCCCATGAAGCCTTGCGTGGCCATCGCCGAAAGCGCGTCAAACGGCAGATTGGCTTGGCCGAATCCGGTCTCTCGTCCCCAGATCGACAGAACAATGCTGGCCGGCACACCGAATTGATTCTGAATCGCCTGCAATTGCGGGGTCCATTGTTTCGCTTTGCCGCGGCCCGTCCTGGCAAGCACGGTTAACGTGTTCTTGTTGAAGTAATTGGCCGGAATGTCGAACTCGGGCTGATGGATGGGCTTCGGCTTGAGCGCCGCAGGCAGCGGCGGCCCCTCGGGTCCGGCCGGGTCTGGCAATACAAGATGCGGCAAGGACCAGTCGAGCTTCAGTCCCTTGATGTTCGCGTCGAAAGTCTTGCGCGAGACGCCGGCCGCCTCTGCGTCTGGCCAGAGCGCCTGTAGCCATTGGGCGAAATGCTTCTCCACCGCGCGCTTATAGACCGTCACCTCGTTCGTTTGCGCTTGCGCCTTGGTGGCCAGCGGCGCGCTAAAGGCGAGCAGCAGAGCAATGCCGATGGTCCAATGCTTGGTTTGGGTCATTCTGGTGCCCCTCCCGTCACCGGCCCCCGGAACGATTCATGGTCCAGCCCCGCGATTCTGTCCGGGGCTTTGAGGCGCCGCAAAGGCAAAATGCGCGGAAAGTCAGGACGCTGCCCGATAGTTCCTCAGCCGCTTTTCCCAGGAAAGCGCGTGGTTGACGATCGTATCCAGATCGTTGAGGCGCGGCGTCCAGCCGAGAACCTCGCCGGCGCGGGCCGCCTTAGCCACGATCACCGGGGGATCACCCGGCCGGCGCGGCGCCATGCGCACCGGAAAGTCGGCCTGCGATACGCGCTTCACCGAGCCGATCACGTCCAGCACCGAGAAACCGCTGCCATAGCCGCAATTCAGCACTTCGCTCTTACCGCCTTCCCGCAAGTAGCGCAGCGCATCGAGATGCGCCCGCACCAAATCGGTGACATGAATATAGTCACGTATGCAGGTACCGTCCGGCGTCGGATAGTCGGTACCGAACACTTCGAGATAGGGGCGACCCCCAATCGCGGTCTGGCACGAAACCTTGATGAGATGCGTGGCATTCTCGGTCGATTGTCCGCCCCGGCCTTGCGGATCGGCGCCGGCGACGTTGAAATAGCGCAGCGCGACATAACGGAAATCATGCGCCTTTGCGGTATCGCGCAGCATCAGCTCGGTCATCAGCTTCGAGGTGCCGTAGGGCGAAATCGGCTCAAGCAGGGCATCCTCGCCCACCGGATTCTGTTTCGGCATGCCGTAGACCGCCGCGGTCGAGGAAAAGACGAAATACGGCACTTTGGCTTCGACTGCGGACGCGATCAACGAGCGGGACTTGCAAGTATTGTTGAGATAGTAGCCAAGCGGATTGGCGACCGACTCCGGCACCACGATCGAACCGGCGAAATGGATGATGGCGTCGATCGCATCGCCCGCGAGCACCCGGCGCAGCAACGCCTGATCGCCGATATCGCCCTCCACGAACTTCGCCCGGTCCGGCACCGCCCAGCGAAACCCGGTCGAGAGATTGTCGATGACGGTAACGTCCTCGCCGGCATCGAGCAGCTCCAGCGCCATATGGCTGCCGATATAGCAACCAGAACACCCATGGAACAACCCTACCACGCGATGATTTGCAAATCGCCGCTTGTTATCGGATAGAGGTTTAGAAGCTCTAACCCCGGCCCTTCCGGCCGCCGCTGGCCGAACCTTAACGAGGACCTGAATGGCTCACCGCGTCCGCAAGGCCGTGTTCCCCGTGGCAGGGCTCGGCACCCGCTTCCTGCCCGCCACCAAGGCCATGCCGAAGGAGATGCTGACGGTGGTCGACCGGCCGCTGATCCAGCACGTGGTGGACGAGGCCCGCAACGCCGGCATCGAGCATCTCATCTTCGTTACCGGCCGTAACAAGGGTGTGATCGAGGACCATTTCGACCGGCAACCCGAACTCGAAGTGACGCTCGCGGAGCGGGGCAAGACGTCGGAGCTCGACGCTCTCAACAAGGACCTGCCCGCGGCGGGAAGTACGAGCTTCACTCGGCAGCTCGAGCCGCTCGGCTTGGGCCACGCGGTCTGGTGCGCGCGCGAGTTGGTCGGCAACGAGCCCTTCGCGCTGTTGCTCCCAGACGTGCTGGTGCAGACCGACGGCAAGACCTGTCTTGGCCAAATGCTCGATGTTTATGCCGAGCGCGGCGGCAATATCCTCGCGGTCGAGCCCGTGCCCGAAGATCAGGTCAAGAATTACGGCGTGGTCGCGGTCGGCGACGGCGACGGTCGCGTCTTTCCCGTCGCTGGCATGGTGGAGAAGCCGAAGCCGGGGACCGAGCCCTCCAATCTCACCATTCTCGGCCGCTACATTCTGCAACCCGAGATCTTCGGTATCCTCGAAGCGCAAGAGAGAGGTGCCGGCGGCGAGATCCAGCTTACTGACGCCATGCTGGCCCTGCTCAAGCGTCAGCCCTTCCACGCCGTGCGCTACAAGGGCCGTGCCTTCGATTGCGGCTCGAAACTCGGCTTCCTCGTCGCCAATGTCGCCTATGCTCTGGCGCGGCCCGACCTTTGCGACGCCGTCAAAGCCGAGATCAAGAAGCTCCTCTGATCGCTCAGCGCCTGAACTTCAAACCGACCTTGAACTCGTCCTCGACGAAATCGCTCGAAGAATCGGGAGTCGAGGTGAAGTCGGTGTGCTCATAGCGGCCAAAAACCGATAGCAGCGGATTGAAGTAATACTCCGCGGTCGTGCCAAGCTTGGTGCGCTGGTCGACCTGCGAGTCACCTGCAAAGTCGGCTCTTTCGTAGGAGCCGTAGACGCCGAGCACGAGATAGTGCCAAAACGCCTGTTGCAACCCAAGCTGGAAGAAATGGTCCACGGCGCCGGCGGAATTCTCCAAGGTCGTCTCGCTAATGCTCGACTGCGCGATGAACTCGAGCTTGGTTGACGACGTCGCCATCCAGATCAGATTGCCGTTGACGAGCGGCCCGGAAATGTCGGCGAAGCTGTCGTCGATCGGTTGCTGCTCGCCCCAGCCAGCGGCGATCTCGCCGAACAGCGTGCCGGCCAACCGCAGATTGGCGCCGGCAAGCGCGGTCCAGCCGGTCGAGCCGCGGCGGAAACCCTCTACCGCAACCGGTTCCCGATATTTGCGCTCGTTGAGCGACGTCTCGACGAACCCGGCCCAGCGCGGCTGGAACTCGTAGGTGCTGCGCAGCGTGCCGACGATCTCCTGAGAGTCCCTGACATCGGCGAACGGCACCGGACCGCTCAATGTCGGGTCCGTCTCATCGCCTGTTTCCGAGTAGTCATAATCGGCGACGATACCAGTGAGCCTCACAGTCAGCCGGTTGAAGATATGCTCGAAGGCCGCTGTCGCATGCTGCTCTTCCAGCTTTGTCGTGTCGGCCTGCGAGATATCGGTGATGCTGATCGAGCTCGGGCCTTCTTGCACCTGCGATTTCTCGATTTCGCCAAACAGACGCGTGCGCCGCGTCACGTCGAGGCGCCCCCGCGTCAGGAGCTGATAGTTCTTGGTGTCGGCGATGGGAAAGTCGCTGTACCAGATGCGATCGGCATTGGCCTCGAAGCTGAGAAAGTGCCTGGCCCAATCCGAATCCACCCGGACTTTAGGCGTGACCTGGGGGCCCGCGTCTGAGCGCGCGTCAAAGGGCGAGGCGAGCACGTTGTTGGTCATGGCGGCGTCGACCTCCACCTCCGGAAAGATCAAAAAGCTTCCGATTCGGATGCCCATCGGCACGAAGGGGTCGAGGTCGTGCGGCTCGGGCAAGAGCGCGGTGTGAATTTGCGAGGTCTCGGAGACCGCCCGCGTCGGCGGCGTGAGGCCGATCTCATCCTCCGGCCGGACGAGCTCCTCGGCCTCGAGGTCGGAGGGTTCATCGTCGCCTAGCCCGCCGATCGCCTGTTGATCGGTACTTTCCGGATCATCGCCCAGACCGCCCAACGCACCCTGCCCCAGGTTTTCTATCGGCGGGATGCCGTCGATCGACGGGTCGACCGGAACCACCACCGGCGGCAGCGGCGCAACCCGTCCGTCCTCCAGGCCGATGCTTCCCCGCAAGGGCCGCGCCTCCTGAGCGTGGGACGGCGCCTGAACGGCAAACAACAAGGCTGCAGCGAGAGCGCCCGCTGCGCTTGGGATTTGGCGACGCGGCAAGGACGCACCTCGATCGACACCGGGAGGCGCCCCTCAAGCCAGGCGGGGCTTCCATCCGGACGGTTGATCGAAAAAGCCTAGGGGCAATAGAGTTAACGGGCCGTTTAGCGTTGCCCCAAAACGGGTCAAGTCTTGGCCCTAACGGCGCCAAAATCCGTGCTAAAGTCGGGCAACCAACGGGGGAAGCTCAACCATGGCCATCGGGCTTAAGCACGATCGCTTGCTGCGCGACGACCGCGGCGAGGCGATGGCCTCGGCGACGCGAACCCTGCAACTCGAAGCCGAAGGGCTCAACGCTCTTATGGCGGCGCTGACCGGAGACCTCGTCGACGGCTTCGCCGAGGCCGTCGAGCGTTTGCGCAACTGCCGCGGCAGGGTGATTGTCACCGGCATGGGCAAGAGCGGCCATGTCGGCCTGAAGGTGGCCGCCACTCTCTCCTCCACCGGCTCACCCGCCTATTTCGTGCACCCCAGCGAAGCGAGCCACGGCGATCTCGGCATGATCACCCGCGAGGATGTCATCATCGCCTTTTCCTGGTCCGGTGAGACGGTCGAGCTCGGCAATATCGTGTCCTACTCGCGGCGCTTCGCCGTACCGTTGATCGCCGTCACCTCAAATCCGGGGTCGACACTTGGCCAGGCGGCCGAGATCGTGCTCGCACTGCCGCAAGCCAAAGAGGCCTGCCCGCACGGGCTTGCCCCGACGACATCCACGGTGATGCAGCTTGCGCTCGGCGACTGCCTCGCCATTGCGCTGCTGGAGAGCAAGGGCTTCACCGCGCGCGACTTCAAGACCTTGCACCCGGGTGGCCAGCTCGGCGCCAGGCTGAAATTCGTCGGCGACCTGATGCACAAGGGCGACCGTCTGCCGCTCGCCACGACCGACGCGATCATGTCCGAGGCCATCGTGGTGATGACCGAGAAGGCGCTCGGCTGCCTCGGCGTCGTCGACGCCGAAGGCTTCCTCAAGGGCATCATCACCGACGGCGATTTGCGCCGTCATATGGGCAACGGCCTGCTCGAGCAACGTGCCGCTGAGATCATGACCCCCGAACCAAAGACCGTATCGACCGACCTTCTGGCCAGCGCCGCGCTGGAGATGCTCAATGCCTCGAAGATCACCACGCTCTTCGTGGTCGAGGACGGCCGCCCAGTCGGCATCATCCACGTGCACGACCTGCTCCGCGCCGGCGTCGCCTGATCGCCTCCCCTTCGACGCCTTTCCGCGATAAAATGCCCCCCATGGAGAGGAAGCGTAAAAAGACGGGTCCCCGCCTGACGAGCGAGGATCAGTTCGATCTCAAACAGGCCAAGGCGAGCTATGTGGCGATGCCGGGCTGGGAGCGCATCGCCATTTGGCTCGCGCTCGGCATGCTCCTGCTCGGCATTCTCGGCGATCTGATCTTGTGACGCCCGCAAGCCTCGCCGGCGGAGGAGACGCTACAGTGCTGGACGGATCGTACGCCACAAGCGGCAGGACGCATCGCCACCGTTCCTGCGGGTAGCTTCCGCTTGGCCGGGCCATCCTTCGATCTCTGCGTCATCGGCGGCGGCATTCACGGCGCGGCGGTGGCCCGCGACGCAGCCGGGCGCGGGCTGAAGGTGATGCTCGCCGAGAAGGGCGACTATGCCTGTGCCACGTCGTCCTGCTCTTCCAAGCTGATCCATGGCGGCTTGCGCTATCTCGAACACGGCAGGATGGGGCTCGTGCGCGAGTCCCTGGTCGAACGCGCGCTGCTGCTCAAGGCCGCGCCGCATCTGGTAGCGCCGCTGCGTTTTCTCCTGCCGATCTTTGTTTGGCAGAAACGCCAAGCGCTGACGCTCAGGGCCGGACTTGCGCTTTACGACGCGCTGTCCTTCGGCAGCGGTCTTCCGGCAAGTGGCAGGCTCGACGACGACGACATCTCGCAGCTTCCCCGGCTGCGCCAGGACGAACTCACCGCCGTGCTGCATTATTGCGACTGCATCGCCGACGATGCGCGGCTGACGCTTGCCGTGCTGCTCGATGCGCGCGCCCGCGGCGCCGACATTCTCAATCGCCGCGCCGTCACCGCCATCACGCCGCTTGCCGATGGTTACGCCATCGAGCTCGACGAGCGCGGCCGAAAACGCAAGATCGAAGCGCGGTTCGTGGTCAACGCGGCAGGTCCCTGGGTCGCGAATATCGACGCCATGACCGAAGCTGCACCGCCCGCGCGACCGCTCAGGCTCGTGCGCGGCAGTCATATCGTCCTGCGCATGCCCGACCCGCCGCAAGCCGACGCATACACGCTGCAAGATCGAGAGGAGCGTGTGATCTTCGTCATCCCGTGGCTCGACGGCCGGTTCCTGCTGGTCGGCACAACCGACGTGCCGCATCAAGGCGACCCCGGCGCCGCCCGCTGTTCCAACGAGGAGCGGGCCTATTTGCTCGATGCCTATAACCGCTATTTCATGCATCCGGGCGGCCCGGCCACACCGGACCAGGTCGTGTTCGCCTGGTCCGGTGTACGCGCGCTCGAGGGCGACCAGGAGACTAAGCCGAGCCGTGTCAGCCGGAGCCCCGCGCTTTCCTCCACCGCCAACGGCAGCGGCGGTTTCGTTACCCTCTATGGCGGCAAGCTTACGACCCACCGGGCTTTGGCCGGGGAAGTGCTCGACGAGCTGCGCCAGCTCGGCCTCAAAACCGGCGGCGCCTGGACCAGGGATGTAGCCCTTTATGGGGGAAGTCTGTCGCGGCAGGAGCTTCTCGCTCGCGCCACAGACGGCCCGGAGAGCGTGCCGACTGGCACCAGGCGACGCTGGGCGCTCACCTATGGCGATCGGATCGAGGCGCTGTTCGGGCGCATCGCCTCCGAGCCCACCCTGGCAGTTGAGATCGCTCCCGGCGTGACCCGCGCGGAGCTCGGCTACGCGGCCGAGATCGAAGACGCGGTGACGGCCGAGGATTTCCTGCTCCGCCGCACCAAACTCCACCTCCTGTTGGATCAAGCCGGCCGCGACGCTGTCGGAGAGTGGTTTGTGGCTAGAACCTAGACGGGCTCAACCTTGAGCACGGTGCCGTCTGCACCAACCACCGTGATGCGCGCGCCCTTGGGCAGTTCGGGCCCCTCGACTCGCCAGATCGTGTCGCCGGTCTTGATGCTGCCGCGTCCGTTGACGATCGGATCGGCGAGCTCGAAGGAGTGGCCGACAAGTTGCACGGCACGCTCGTTGAGCAGTGGCCGCTCGCTTTCCAGCGGATGCTTGCGCAAATATTTCACCGCGAACAACACCGTGGCGAGCGACAATCCGCAGAACCAGATCAGCTGCCACTGCCAGGAAATGTCGTAGCGGAACACAATCAGTCCGGTAGCGGCTGCGGCGACGCCGAACCACATGAAGAAGATGCCGGGCGCCAGAAGTTCCAGCACGAACAGGATGGCCGCGAGGATCATCCAGTTCCAGGCGCCGAGCGCCGCGATGGTCTCGATCATGCGCGTCCTCCTGCGTCAGACCGAGGGGACCGCGCCACCGGGCCCCTGCCGCTGGCCCGCTGGCTTGACTTGGCCCAGCGGCGAGGCGGAATTGCCGCCGAACGCCTCGCGGGCAATCTCTCCCACCCCGGCAATCGCGCCGATCACCGAAGATGCCTCCAGCGGCAGGATCAGCACCTTCTGGTTCTTGGCCTCGGCCAGCGCCTTCAGCGCGCCGACATAATTGTTGGCGACGAAATAGTTGATCGCCTGCACGCTGCCGGCGGCAATGGCTTCGCTGACCACGGTAGTGGCCTTGGCCTCGGCCTCCGCCTCGCGCTCGCGCGCCTCGGCGTCGCGATAGGCAGCCTCGCGCCGGCCCTCAGCGGCGAGAATCTGCGCCTGCTTGGCGCCTTCGGCGGTGAGGATGGCCGCTTGCCGCTCGCCCTCGGCGACCAGAATTGCGGCACGCTTGTCGCGCTCCGCCTTCATCTGCCGGGCCATAGAGTCGACCAAGTCGCGCGGCGGCTCGATGTCCTTGATCTCGATGCGCGTGACCTTCACCCCCCAATTATGCGTGGCGTCATCCACCACCTTGAGCAGCCGGTGATTGATCTCGTCGCGCTGCGAGAGCAACTCGTCCAGATCCATTGAGCCCATCACCGTGCGGATATTGGTCATGGTCAGCTGCAGGATAGCGACGTTGAGATTGGTCACCTCATAGCTCGCCTGCGCCGCGTCCAGCACCTGGAAGAAGGCGACACCGTCAACTCTGACCATGGCATTGTCGCGGGTAATCACCTCCTGGCCCGGCACGTCGACCACCTGCTCCATCATGTTGATCTTCCGGCCGATGCGGTCGATGAACGGGATGATAAGGGTGAGGCCGGGGCGGAGCGTGCGCGTATAGCGCCCGAAGCGCTCGAGCGTATAGTTGTAGCCCTGCGGCACGATCTTGACCGCCGCTATGACCAGCGCGACGAAAAGAACAAGCAGGGCAAGGACAAAGATATCGAAGCCGAACATTTGGCACCCCTCCCAGGCGGTGACTTGGCTAGACGGTTCGTTGCGTCACTTTAGTTCGCTAGCCTTGTTTGCGGCAGAATAAATGGGTGCGAGGTGAAGCAATTATAAGTGCGCTGACCCACTAGCGCTGGATGAGCTTAACAATGTCTACCGCTGCTGCTGCGGCGGCGGCGTTCGCAGCAGCGCCCCATTTTCGGTCGAGCGAGCCCTTGCGCACGTCCTTCTTTTGCCGGGTGACGCCAAGTTGGGTGCCCTCGGGCCCGAGCACGACCCAGACGATCGTCACCCTCTCCTTGCCCTTGCCCACAGGCGCCATGCGGACCCTGCCTTGCACCTCGTAAACATTGGCTTGGAAGGCCGTCGCCTCCCCTACGCCGCGCGCGGCGAGCTGACGGCTGAGAGCCTCGGCAAGTGCCTGTTCGCCGTCGCCGGGCGCTCCTGCCACCGTGACAAAGGCGAGCGCCGCCCGAGCGTCGGCTGCGTCGGGTTCAATCGGCAGGGCTGGAGCAGTCCATAACACCCAACTGGCTATGGCGAGAAAAGCACGCAGCATGAAGGACGATTCTACACCCAGCCCCGCAATTCGCGCTCGATCAGATGCACGAGCACCTCGATGCCAGCTTTGCTGTCGTTAAGACAGGGAATGTAGCTGAACTTCTCGCCGCCGTTCTCGAGAAAGATCTCCTTGTTCTCCTCGGCGATCTCCTCCAGCGTCTCGATACAATCCGCGGCAAAACCAGGCGTGACGATGGCAATCCTCTTCACGCCGCCGCGCGCCAGAGCTTCCACGGTCGCATCGGTATAGGGCTTGATCCATTCGGCGCGCCCAAAGCGCGATTGGAAAGTTAGCTTGAGCTTCTCGCCCAATGGTCCGAGCGCGGCCCGCAGCGCATCGACCGTCTCGCCGCATTGGCGCTGGTACGGATCGCCCTTGTCGACATAGGCCTGTGGCAGGCCATGGAACGATGCGAGGATCACTTCCGGCTCGAAGTCGAGCCCGGCGAGATGCGTCCTGATCGAGTCCGCGACCGCCTCGATATAGACGCGGTCGCTCGGATAAGGCGGTACGGTGCGAAGCGCCGGCTGCGCGCGCAAGTCTTTCAGCGCGTCGAACACCTTGTCGTTCACGCTCGCCGTGGTCGCCGCGGCATATTGCGGGTAGAGCGGGAACACCAACAGCCGATCACAACCTTGCGCGGCCAAAGCATCGATGCGCGAAGCAATGCTCGGATTGCCGTAGCGCATCGCCCAATCGACCACGACATTCTGCCTGGAGGAGAATGCCCGTGCAACCTTCTCCGCCTGGCTTCGTGTGATCGTGCGGAGCGGCGACTCGTTCAACTCCTCGTTCCAAATCGTGCGATATTTGGCACCGCTGGCGGAGGGCCGCTTGACGAGCACGATCCCGTTCAAGATGAACCACCACAGCGCGCGATTGGTCTCGATCACCCGCCGGTCCGACAGAAACTCTTTTAAATAGCGCCGCATCGGCCAGTAGGACGTGCCATCCGGTGTGCCGAGATTGACCAGCAAGATGCCGACGCGCCCTGACAGCTCAGCCGCAGTCGACGCCTGCTCGGCGGCGAAAGAGCCTGATGGCGGCGTTTCATTCATGATTGTCGCTCCCTTGGGGCCTTTAGCCCCTAAATAAGGCATCCCCTTCTGGCCGCCTAGCCTCGGGATGGGCCGTTAATCTTGCGGGAGCAAGGGCCGCTAATGCGGCAAACAGGTTTTCTCCGACGCCTGGTTGCGCGCCTCTATCAGCGCCATGCGCAACAGATAGGCGAGGAAGTCCCGGCGCTCCGACTGCGCGAGCTTGATCAGGGCTTCCAGCAACTCCTCGAACTCATCCTCATCGGGCGGGGGGTGCTGACTCCCTCCACCACCGGGAATGATGATGTCCTCGTCAGACATGCTGCGACTCGCTGGCGATTGCCGATACTATTCTGTCACAGCTTGCGCGCATTCCCTAGTAAACTAAGCAACGATCCGGCTGATGACCGTCATCGATGTGCTTAATGTCCATTTTGCATCGTCACAATGAAGCGACGATCCGCTCCGCGTCGGCGATGATCCGAGCATGGTCGAAAGCGAGTTCGCGATGCCGCCAGTGCTCGACCCATTCGGCGGCAGTCGCATCGGAGCCGGCCAATGGCTTCGGCGCATCCGGCAACAACGCCAGGTAGGCAACGCTGACAGTATGCCCGCGCGAATCGCGCCCGGGGTCGGAATAGACGCCCAACAGGCGAAGTTCGCCGACCTCTAGACCGGTCTCCTCGCGAACTTCACGTCGGCAGGCCGCCTCGACCGTTTCGCCAATATCGACGAAGCCCCCCGGCAGCGCAAAGGCGCCCTTGAACGGCTCGTTCCTGCGGCGAATGAGTAGGATTCGGCCCCTATGGTCCCGAATGACGCAATCGGTCGTGAGCAGCGGCGTTTTGGGAATCGGCATGGGCGCAACCTCAACCCGAGACAAGGCCTTGGCAAGTGTGACAGGAAACTTTGGCAGTGCGTCGGCTCGTTCGCTATTTCTCGGAGAGGTGCCGCGACTCTTTAAGCGCCATGGCGAGCAGATAGGCGAGAAAGTCAAATCCAGAGGCGCGTGAGCGGCGAACGAGCGGCGCGAACTGGTCGGCAATTTGCCGGGCGGTTTTCCCGCGCACCGCCCGTCCCGGATGGGTCCGAGCCGCTCAGATCAGACATCAGGCCACCGCCCGTCGTTTCCCGACCAGCCCGGAGGAAGCTGGACATGATCCGTATACAGCCTTTTAGCACAGGCTAGGAAGAAGCTTTCAAGCCGATTTTTGTCTTAGTTTATGACGGTAAAGCGCGCCTTCGATCCACCGGGGGGCTGACCGGCCAGTCAACTTCGCGGTTGCGGCACGATGCGGATATAGGGCCTGGGCGACTTCCATCCGTCGGGATAGATCGTCTTCGCCTCGTCATCGGACACCGAGCCGGCGATGATCACCTCGTCGCCCTGTTTCCAGTTCACCGGCGTCGCCACGCGATGCTTGGCGGTAAGCTGCATGGAATCGATCACCCGCAGTACCTCGTCGAAATTGCGGCCCGTCGTCATAGGATAGACCAGGATCAGCTTGATCTTCTTGTCGGGGCCGACGACGAACACATTGCGGACCGTCTGATTGTCGGCGGGTGTGCGGCCCTCCGAGGTTCCGGCCGTGCTCGCCGGCAGCATGCCGTAAAGCTTGGAGATGCTGAGGTCCGGATCGCCGATCATAGGGAAGTTGGGCGCGACGCCTTGCGTCTCCTTGATATCCTCGGCCCATTTGGCGTGCCGGTCCACGGGATCGACACTCAAGCCGATGATCTTCACGTTGCGCTTGTCGAACTCCGGCTTGATCCTAGCCATATAGCCGAGCTCGGTGGTGCAGACCGGCGTGAAGTCCTTGGGATGCGAGAACAACACGCCCCAGGAGTCGCCGAGCCATTCATGGAAACCGATACGACCTTCGGTCGTATCGGCGTCGAAATCCGGGGCGGTGTCGCCGAGTTGGAGTGCCATCGCCATTCCTCCATTGCCTTGGCAGTCGTAAGAGCTTCCTTCCCGCAGATTTAGGGTGGGTTGCCCCACCTGCGCAATCAAGCCCGGCAGAAAGAAATATCATTCTCGCTTCGTGGGCAAGCTAAGCATAGCCGTTGCAGCGTCATCGCCGAGCACAGACAAACTGTCTCACTGACCGCTCAGAACGGTCGCGCCGGACCTAAGGAGGCAAGGAACAACAGCGAGCCGAACAGAAAAATGACAGCTGCGCCGCCGATCGCGCATGCTGTCCACACGGCATCGGCCCAGGCCGAATTCGTTCCGCCAAGCCTGATCGCAAGCTCGCGCGAGCCGAGCGCGAGAGACGCCAGCACCGCGACGGTGATGGCGGTGCCGAGCGCCATGGCAAAGGTTGCAACGACCCCGGCCCAGAACAGCCCCTGCGTCAGGGCAAAGACCAGCACCAGGATCGCGCCAGTGCACGGCCTGATTCCCACCGAGAACACCACCGCCATCACCTTGCGCCAGGAGAAAGGTCCGGCGAGTTCGCGCGCGTCGACGATATGGCCGCAAGCTTCGCCCTCGCCATGGTGGTGATGGTGATCATGACCGTGTGCATCATGGGCGTGATGATGGTCGTGAGAATGCCCGGAATGGTTATGAGAATGCGCCACAGAATGCTCGATTGACCGGCCGGCCTTGTTCTCGCGATAGCGGCGCCATAGCCGCATGAACTGGGTCACCAGCAGATAAAGACCGACCAGTGCAATCAACGCGTAGCTGACGCTTTCCAGCTGATTCGACCAGGCATTCACCTGGAGGCCTGTCGCGTTGAGCGCGATCAAGAGCACGCTGACCAGCACGACCGCCGTCACCGCCTGTAACCCGGCGGCAAGGAACGAAATCATCACCCCCCGCCGCACCGTCTCCTCGTTGGCGACCACATAGGAGGAGATGATGGCCTTGCCGTGCCCCGGGCCGACCGCATGCACCACCCCGTAGATGAAGCTCAAGCCCGCCAGCGCCAGCGCCGCGGCAACGGCATTGCCGCTCTTCAGGCGCCGCACGCTCGCCGCCAGCTCCCGCTGCATGCGCTGCTGCGTCTCGGCCACCCAGCTCAGCAAGGCGCCGAACGGCCCTCGCGCGCGGGGTGCCGCTTGGGGCGCCGAGAAGGCCGAAGGCGGACCGCCTTGCGCTGCCGGTGCGCCGAATGGCGTCGCCGGGCTTGTCTCGGCGCCTGCCGAAGCGGCGAACAGAAGCAGAAGCCCGGCCGCCAAGATGGCAACCGGCCTCCGCATGAGACGGCTCAGGGAGTGTTGCATTTGACGATCGCCGTCTGTGCGAATTGCGAGCCGAAATTCGATCCGGGACCGAGCTGGCTGAAGAAGGCCTCGCTCAGTGCCTTGGCATCGGCCGCGGTTTCCGCGTCTGGCTGCTTGATCTCCGCCTGGCAGCCCGTCGCGGTGCCCGCAAGTTTGACCGGCGCGTCGGTTGCAAAGCCGAAGGCCACGAAAAAGGAGGGGTCGTAAACATCGACCGCGACCTCGTCGCTCTTAGGATCGAGCGGGGTTTCGAGCGGTAAGGTGAAATGCAATGTGAGCAGATCCTTGTCGTACTCGATCCAATAATCGACCGGTTCCTTCAGCGGCAGCGGTTGGTCGCTTTTGCCGAGATGCACGAAGGTGAAATAATCAAACTCCTTGAGCGACTCGACATTGACCTTGGCGAGCGGCTCAAGCTCCTCTCTGGAATAAACGCCGTCGCCGTCGGCATCGAGGCCTTGCACTGCCATGGCGGTATAGAACTCGTCGAAGGTCCAGGCATGACGGATGCCGGTGATGCGATGATTGCCGTCGAACACGATTTCGGAGCGCACTGTCGCCCAGACATGCGGATGCGCAGCGGCGGACGACGCAAGGCTGACGCAAGCCGCAATGGCCAGCGCAATCGTGTGTAACGAATGACAGCGCGCCAAGCGGCCTCGCGACGGCAAGGGCATAAGCTCCTCTCGAGGCGAGCTTCGTAGGCGCGAATTATGGAGGATTGGGGGCTTACGCCCCAGGGATAATTAGCACGCGCGGCGTTGTGCGCGGGCGCGAAACTGTGAAGTGAGACTTGGTCCAGCCCTGCTTACGCCGCGGAGCTGGACCAAGTTTTGTTTCGGTGAGTTTAGCCGCCGGGGGCAGCAGTAGTGAGCTTGCCGGAGATGCGGCCGAACAGGCCCGACAGATCCGTGCCCACCGCGTTGACGGCAGTGATAATGGCAACGGCAATACCGGCGGCGATGAGACCGTACTCGATGGCCGTTGCGCCCGACTCGTCCTTGACGAAGCGCACAAACGAAGTCCTCATTTTTCGACACTCCCTTTAATTGGGTTATCCATGGGGCCCCCACGCCGCATTGGCTTGCCGGTCGGTGGAACCTGGCGCGGAAATTAATCGTCCCGTTAGATAGCAGTTAAATCAATCCAACAGAGCCGAGGCATTCGTGGTGAATATACTGTAAACAGAGCGGGAGAGCGCAGAGGAGAAAGAAGGAAAAATTTGGAAAAATTACCAAAGGTTTGATTCCGGTCTTTACCGGTTCTTTACTGCTTCGCACGAAGTGGCTCTCTAACCAGCCCGCAAACGTAAAGATCGTCCGCACGGCTGCGTTGTTCTGACGACCTTGACTCCCGTTCCGACTCTCTTTAGAACAAAATAGGAACGAGAATTGAGGGTCAGTGGCGTGCGTAACGGCGTTCCAGGCGGTGCAGTCAGTCTCCTCGTTCCGCCGGCTGGCGTTGCAAAGGCAGGCGAGGCAAGGGGTAGGGCCCTGATTGAGCATCTGCGCGTCAAAATCCGCGCGCTCGAGCAGGTTCCCGTGTCCCTGGCCATCCCCCCCGCACCGGGCGCGGGCCCTCCCCGCCCCGCCTGTTCTTTTGCTTCCATGTCATCCTTCGAGGGCGGCCTTCGGCCGCCCCAGGACACTCAGCTTCTAGGCCAGCTCAGGCGCGGGGGGCTGCACCAGATCAAGGCAGAGGCCTATCGCGACAATCCCGCAGCACTTGCTTTCGCCCTTGCAGTGATCGCCGAGCAGGTGCCCAAGACCGCCGCCCAGCGCGAGCTCGTGCTGTGGTGCCTGACCAAGCAGGCCGCGTGCGAATGGGGACGACCTTATGGCCCCGGACTGCTTTCACTCGGCATCAACCCGGCGCTTTTTCTTGTCGTCGAAGCCCGCAACGCCGATCGCGCCGCCTGGGCTCTGGAAGAAGGACTGAAGAGCGCCACGCTGATCGCGGCTCTTGCCTCGATCGAGATCGACACCCTTCTTGCCGCCCGCCGTCTCAACCTTGCCGCGCAGACCTCGCACACGCCTTGTCTGCTGCTCACGGGCCATCGAGAAGCAAATCTTCCCGGCACGCTTACCAGTTGGCGGATCGCTGCCAGGCGGAGCGGGCTTGCGCCCTTCGGTGAGGACGCGCCTGGCAATCCTGCCTGGCAGCTCACACTCGAGCGCTGCCGGGGCGAAGCACCGGGACGGAGTTTTGTCGTGGAGTTCAGTCATGAGTCGTTACGTCTCAGTCTTTCTGCCGCATCTTCCAATCGAGCGGTTGAAACGGGAGAGAGCTTCAAGCGGCTTGCCGCCTCTCGCCGATGACCAGCCTTTCGCGCTGGTCGGCAGCGAGGAGCGCGGGCTCGTTCTCACCGCGGTGAATGCGGCCAGTGTGGATGAAGGCCTCTACCCCGGCCTCGGCCTCGCCGATGCGCGCGCCATCTGTCCGCATCTTCTCACCCTTCCCGCAGCGCCCAAACAGGACGAAGAGGCCTTGCGCGACCTCGCCCGCTGGGCCTCGTGCCGCTACAGCCCGACGCTCAATCTCGACGGCGACGACGGACTCTGGCTCGACGTCACCGGCGTCCCGCATCTTTTTGGCGGCGAGGAGCCGCTGCTCGCCGATATGAGGCGGCGGCTTGCGCGCGCCGGCTTCACGGCACGGCTTGCCCTGGCCGAGACGTTAGGCGGCGCGCATGCGCTCGCCCGCTACGCGCGGCCCGCTTCGCTCATTGTCATTGATGGAAAGATCGAGGCCGCACTCGCATCTCTCCCCGTCGAAGCCTTGCGGCTTGCGCCGGAGATCGTGACGCTTCTGAAGCGGCTCGGGCTCAAGCGTATCGGCCAGCTTTATGACTTGCCGCGCGTCAGCCTCGAGCGGCGGTTCCACGCCAAGGAGACGGCGGAGGCTGTGCTCCTCCGTCTCGATCAGGCGCTCGGGCGCCGCCAGGAGAAGTGCGTTCCCCTACTTCCCGAGCCGGATTTCGTGGCGCGACTGCCTTTCCCGGAGCCTCTCGTCACCCATGACGGCGTCCTGGCCGGAATCGAGCATCTTGCCGTCGAGCTTTGCGCCATGCTTGCGCGCAAGGACCGAGGCTGCCGACGGATCGCGCTCTGGGTCGCCCGTGCCGACGGTTCCTCCACCGTAATCGAAGCCGGGTTGAGCGCGCCCTCGCGCGAGCCGAGACATCTCTTGCGCCTCATCGAAGACAAGATCGAAACGATCGACATGGGCTTCGGCGTGGATTTGATGGCGCTGTCCGCACTTGGCACCGAACGGCTCTTCTCCGCGCAAACCAGCCTCACCGAATCTGACGGAAAGATCGGCTCCGAGGCCTTGATTGACCGCCTGGTCAATCGCCTGGACGCGCGCGCCGTGCGCCGATTGGTCCCGCGCGCAAGCCATATTCCTGAGCTTGCGCAAAGCCTTAAGAGCGCCTTTGCCGGACCGTGCTTCTGGCCGGAGCAGATGGCCAAACCGCCGCGGCCGCCGCGCCTCTTCGCGCGTCCGGAACCGCTGGCCGTGCTCGCCGAGATTCCGGAAGGCCCGCCCGCGCGTTTCACCTGGCGGCGCGTGACACGCCGCGTGGTCAAAGCCGAAGGGCCCGAACGCATCGCGCCGGAATGGTGGCGAACTATAGGACCGCGGGCACGCGATTATTATCGCATCGAGGACGAGGACGGACACCGCTATTGGGTGTTTCGCGACGGGCTCTATCAGGAAAGCGGGCTTGGGACCCCTTCTTGGTATCTGCACGGGGTCTGCGGGTGATGGCCTGCCATGGCCCGTTATGCCGAACTCGATGTCACTACTAACTTCACCTTTCTGCGCGGCGGCTCGCATCCCGAGGAGCTGGTGGCGACGGCCAAGGCGCTTCAGCTCGAGGCCATCGCCGTCACCGATGCCAATACCCTTGCCGGCGTCGTGCGCGCCCATCTCGCCGCCAAGGAGGCCGACATCAAGTTCATCGTCGGTGCTCGCCTCGATTTGCAAGATGGCCCAAGCCTGCTTTGCTTTCCCACCGACCGCGCGGCTTACGGCAGGCTCTCCCGCCTACTGACACTTGGCCAGCGCCGCGCCGAGAAGGGGCAGTGCCTACTTTATCTCGATGACGTCGCTGCCCACGCTGACGGACTCATTTTTATTATCCTGCCTCCTCATAACTTCACTCTTCCATTGTCATCGCCCCGCTTGACCGGGCGACCCAGTAACTACCGCTCTCTCGACGACGAAGGACAGCGATTACTGGATGCCCGCTTTCGCGGGCATGACAAATTAGAAGTGGAGTTGAGACGCATCAGACAGGCACTTACTGCACCGCTTTATCTCGCGGCGCGGCATATCTATCGCGGCGATGACAGAACCCGCATCGCCGCGCTCGCCGAGCTTGCACGCCGCGCAGGCCTAGGCCTCGTCGCCACCAATGCGGTGCTCTATCACGCGCCGCATCGCCGTCCCCTACAGGACGTTCTCACCTGCATCCGGGAGAAATGCACCATTCATGACGCGGGCCTACGGCTCGAAGCCAATGCCGAACGGCACATCAAGTGCGGGCAGGAGATGGCACGGCTCTTTAAGGATTATGAGGATGCGCTTGAGCGCACCGTCGAGATCGCAAATGCCTGTAGCTTCTCGCTCGACGAGCTGAAATACGAATATCCCGACGAGCCGGTGCCCGAGGGCAAGACCCCGCAATCGCATCTTGAGGACCTGACCTGGGAGGGCGCCGCCTGGCGTTTCCGCGAAGGCATCCCCGCTCATGTGCGCGACACGCTTCAGAAGGAGCTCGCGCTGATCGAGGAACTGAATTACGCGCCCTATTTCCTTACCGTGCACGACATCGTGCATTTCGCGCGTTCTCGCGGCATCCTCTGCCAGGGCCGCGGCTCGGCTGCCAACTCCGCCGTCTGCTATTGCCTCGCCATCACCAATGTCGATCCGACCGAGATCGATCTCCTGTTCGAACGCTTCGTCTCGCCCGAGCGCAAGGAGCCACCGGATATCGACGTCGATTTCGAGCATGAGCGGCGCGAGGAGGTAATTCAATATATCTACGCGCGCTACGGCCGCGACCGCGCCGGCCTCGCCGCCACCGTCATTTGCTATCGCGGCCGGCTCGCCGTGCGCGAGGTCGGCAAGGCTCTCGGGCTTTCCGAGGATACCGTCTCCGCGCTCGCCACCACCATCTGGGGCTTGAGCAATTCGAGCCTACCCGAGCATTATGTGCGCCAGGCCGGGCTCGATCCGTCGGACCCGCTGCTCTCCCGTGTGCTCGAGCTGACCCAGGAGCTGATCGGCTTCCCCCGCCATCTTTCCCAGCATGTCGGCGGCTTCGTGCTGACGCGCGGGCCTTTGTCCGAGGTGGTTCCCATCGGTAATGCCGCCATGGAGGACCGCACCTGCATCGAATGGGACAAGGACGACCTCGATGCGCTGGGCCTGCTCAAGGTGGATGTGCTGGGCCTCGGCATGCTGACTTGCATCCGCAAGGCGTTCGCCCTGCTCAAGGAGCACTACGGCAGGGAGATCAGCCTCGGCACCGTGCCGCGCGACGATCCGGCCGTGTACGACATGCTGTGCAAGGCCGACTCTATCGGCGTGTTCCAGGTGGAGAGTCGGGCGCAGATGAACATGCTGCCCAGGCTCAAGCCACGCTGCTTTTACGACCTTGTTATCGAGGTCGCGATCGTCCGGCCCGGCCCGATCCAGGGCGACATGGTGCACCCCTATTTACGCCGCCGCTGCGGCGAGGAGCCGGTCGAGTTCCCTTCGCCGCATCCCGACCACGGTCCTAAAGACGAGCTTCGCCAGGTGCTCGGCAAGACCATGGGCGTGCCTTTGTTCCAGGAGCAGGCGATGCGGCTTGCCATGGTGGCGGCGAAATTCTCGGGCCCGGAGGCGAACGAGCTGCGCCGCGCCATGGCCACCTTCCGGCGCCGCGGCACCATCGACCGTCTGCGCGAAAAAATGGTTGGGCGCATGGTTTCACGCGGCTATCCCGCCGACTTCGCCGAACGCTGCTTCAATCAAATCAAGGGCTTCGGCGAATATGGCTTCCCCGAGAGTCACGCCGCCAGTTTTGCGCATCTGGTTTATGTCTCGGCCTGGCTCAAATGCCACTACCCGGCCGCCTTTGCCGCGGCGCTGCTCAACGCGCAGCCGATGGGCTTTTACGCACCGGCGCAGATCGTCGGATGCGCGCGCGCACATGGCGTGGAAGCGCGCGAAGCCGACGCGAACCACAGTCTCTGGGACTGCACCTTAGAGTCGGCGGAAGGGAACGGCTTCGCACTGCGCCTCGGCTTGCGCCAGATCGACGGGCTGCGGGAGGACGACGTGAAGCGCCTCGTCGCGATCCGCGATGGCCGTGCATTCCGCGACATGCGCGATGTGTGGCGGCGCAGCGGGCAAAAGCGCGCAACGCTGGAAAGGCTCGCCGCGGCCGATGCTTTTCGCTCGCTCGGCCTCGATCGCCGACTGGCCTTGTGGGAGGTACGTGGGCTGCCCAAGGAAGTTCCGTTGCCCCTATTCGATCATGCCGATGCGACGGAGATGGGCGCCGAGCAGAAAGTCGTGCTTCCCGTGATGCCGCTCTCCGAGCATGTGGTGAACGACTACCGCACGCTCAGGCTTTCGCTGAAAGCCCATCCCATGAGCTTCCTGCGCACCCGCGCCTCGGCGTCGCGCATCGCCACTTGCGCCGATCTGAAAGCCATGCGCGACGGGATGTGGGTCAACGTCGCGGGCGTCGTGCTGGTGCGGCAGCGTCCAGGCTCGGCGCAAGGTGTCGTGTTCATGACCATCGAGGACGAGACCGGCGTCGCCAACTCGGTGATCTGGCCGAAGGTGCTGGAGCGGATGCGCAAAGTGGTGATGGGCGCGCGACTCGTCGTGGTGCATGGCCGCGTGCAGCGCCACGAGGACATCATCCATGTGGTTGCCGCGCGGCTGGAAGATCGCAGCGATTGGCTGGGTCTGCTCACCGAAGACGGCGAGGCCGTGACCCTGGCGCTCGCCAACGCCGATCACGTCAAGCATCCTGGCGCAGAGGATGCGCGCGACCGCAAAACCCGCAAGCTGAGCCATCCCCGCTGGCACCCGCGCCGCCACCCGCGCAACGAGCGCATCATCCCCAAATCCCGTGACTTTCACTAGGCTTGCGTGGGAGTAGTCAGCACGGCGAAAGCCGCTATGCTGCCGGTCATGAAACGCTGGCGATATTTATTGCCTGCCCTGCTGCTTGCCCTCGGTGGGGGCGAATACATCCCGCATGCGCTCGCCTTCGAGCAGCCGGAAGGCGAAAGCGGCTTCCAGCAAAAGCCGCTGGTCAAGGCGAAGCGGCATATGGTCGTTGCCGCCCACCCACTCGCTGCCGAGGCAGGTCTCGCCATCCTGCGCAAAGGCGGCAGCGCGGTCGACGCCGGCATCGCCACGCAAATGGTGCTCAATCTCGTCGAGCCGCAATCCTCCGGCATCGGCGGTGGCGGCTACATCCTTCATTGGGAGGCCGACGCCAGCAAGCTCACCAGCATCGACGGCCGCGAGACCGCGCCTTCTGCCGCGACCCCCGAGCTCTTCCTCGACGCGGCAGGGAAGCCCCTTTCCCGAGCAGCGGCCACGGCCAGCGGACTTTCGGTCGGCGTTCCCGGCATCCTCGCCGCATTGAAGCTCGCCCATGACAGGCACGGTAAGCTGCCCTGGGTCGAGTTGTTCCAGCCCGCCATCGTGCTTGCGCGAGACGGCTTCCCGGTCAGCCCGCGCCTGGCCAAGATGCTCTCCAGCATGGACCCGGCAAGCTTCACGCCGGAGGCCCGCAACTATTTCTTCGACACGCAGGGGCGACCCTGGCCCGTAGGCTACCGGCTTGCCAATCCCGCGCTCGCCGAGACTTTCGAGGTCATCGCGCGTGGCGGGGCCGAGGCGTTCTACCGGGGAGACCTCGCTCGCGACATCGCTACCGCCGTGCAAGCCGATCCCCGCAAGGCCGGCGGCCTTACCGCCGAAGACCTCGCCGCCTACCGTGCCAAGGAGCGCGAGCCTGTCTGCATTCTCTATCGCCTGAACCAGGTCTGCGGCATGGGACCATCGTCCTCGGGCGGCGTCGCTGTCGCGCAGGCGCTCGGCATCATCGAGCCATTCGACCTCGGCGCGTCACCGCTCGAGGCACGACCCACCCATATCATTGCCGAGGCCGAGCGGCTCGCCTTCGCCGACCGTGCTCGCTACCTCGCCGACTCCGACTTCGTGCCGGTGCCACTCCCTGGACTGCTCGACCCGGCCTATCTCGCCGAACGCCGCGCTTTGATCGATCCAGACCGCGCGCAAGCCGAGATATCGGCAGGAACCCCGCCAGACCTGCGCCAAGGCGCCTTTGGCCTTGATCGGTCTCAGGAGCGCGGCGGCACCAGCCATATCTCCGTCGTCGACGATGAGGGCAACGCCTTCTCCCTGACCACCAGCATCGAATATGCCTTCGGCGCGCGGAGCATGGTGCGCGGCTTTCTGCTCAACAATCAGCTGACCGATTTTGCATTCTCGCCCACCGACGACGAAGGCCTCCCGGTCGCCAACCACGTGGAGCCTGGCAAGCGGCCGCGCAGCGCCATGGATCCGACCATCTTGCTCGGACAAGACGGCGCGCTGCGTTATGTGCTCGGCAGCCCGGGCGGACCTGTCATCATCCTCTACAATCTGAAGGCGATCATTGCGCTGCTCGACTGGCGCCTCGACCCCGCGCAAGCCGCGGCGCTCGTCAATTTCGGCGCCACCGAGAACGTCCTCCTGCTCGAACCTGGCGCCGAGTGGGATGCTCTTGCCGAGGCTCTCACCGCTATGGGGCACAAAATCCGCCGCACCGATCTGACCAGCGGTCAGCACATCATCGCGGTGACGGAGGATGGTCTCGAAGGGGCCGCCGATCCGCGCCGCGAAGGCGTGGCCTTGGGGGATTGATGGCGGACCGCCGACTCGCAATCGCCGTGCGCGGCGCCGGCGTGGTCGGCCTGTGGCAGGCGCTGACGCTCGCGCGCCGGGGACATGCAGTGACCCTCTACGAGCGCTCGGCGCAACCCTTCGCCGACTCCTGTAGCGTTTATGCCGGAGCCATGCTTGCGCCGCGCTGCGAGGAAGAAAGTGCGGAGCCCGTCGTGAGGGATCTCGGCAGGCGCGGTATCGCGCTCTGGCGCGAGACTTATCCGGGCACGATCGCCAACGGTTCACTCGTTGTGGCGCTCAAGCGCGACCGGGCCGAACTCGACCGCTTCGCCCGCATGACCGGCGGCCATCGTCGGCTCGCGCCCGCCGAACTCCAGGACTTGGAGCCAGGCCTTGGCGATCGGGTCTCAGGCGCCCTGTTCTATGCAGAGGAAGCCCATCTCGCGCCCGAGCCGGCGCTGCGTTTCCTGCTCGACGCGGCTATCGCGGCTGGCGTCGCATTACGTCTCGGCGACGGCAAAGATCCGAGTGGCGTCGATCTCGTGATCGACTGCCGCGGTCTTGCCGCCAAGGACTCGCTCCCGACCTTGCGCGGCGTGCGTGGTGAAAGGATCGTCATCAGGAGTCGTGAGGTGACGCTGCTGCGGCCCATCAGGCTGCTCCATCCGCGCTTCCCGCTTTACGTGGTCCCCTGGGGAGAAGGTCTTTATATGATCGGCGCGACGGTGATCGAGAGCGAGGAGACGGGCCCCATTTCGCTCCGCTCCGCCCTCGATCTGCTTTCGGCAACCTATGCGCTCGACCCCGCTTTCGCCGAGGCCGAGATTCTGCGCCAAGGCGCGGGCGCCCGCCCGGCCTTCCCCGACAATCGGCCTAGGATTATCGCGCGGAAAGGCTATATCTACGTCAACGGCCTGTACCGGCACGGCTTTCTTCTGGCGCCCGCGCTGGCCGAGCTGGTCGCCGACCACCTCGATACTGGCGCCATGCATCCGGAGGTGTTTGTTGCAGATCTTGCTTAACGGCGAAGCCTTCGCCACCGACGCCAAGACGCTCGACGAGCTTTGTGCTCGGCTCGGCTTCGCCGGGGCGAAGATCGCCACAGCCATCAATGGCAGTTTTGTTGCCGCCCGGATGCGGGCCGGCACTACACTCGCGGAGGCTGACGAGATCGAGATCGTCGCGCCGAGACAGGGCGGCTGATGCTTACCCTCTACGGCAAGGATTTCACCTCGCGGCTGCTCCTGGGCACCGCGCAATATCCCTCGCCCGATAGCCTCAAGCGCGCGGTCCAGGCATCCGGCGCCGAGATCGTCACCGTCTCGCTTCGGCGCGAATCCGCGCGGGCCCGCACCGGCCAGGGTTTCTGGGCCCTGATCGAGGAGCTTGGCTGCAAGGTGCTGCCCAACACGGCCGGCTGCCGGACGGCCAAGGAGGCGATCGCCACCGCGCAGATGGCGCGCGAGCTGTTCGGCACGAATTGGGTCAAGCTGGAAGTCATCGCCAATGACGACACCTTGCAGCCCGACCTGTTCGGCCTGGTCGAGGCAGCCGCCGCGCTCGCAGGTGAAGGCTTCGAGGTGCTGCCCTATACCACCGAGGATCTGAGCGCCGCCGAGCGCTTGGTAGCCGCCGGCTGCGAGGTGCTCATGCCCTGGGCTGCGCCGATCGGCTCGGCGCGCGGCCTCGTCAACAAGGAGGCGCTCAAGACGCTTCGCGCCTACTTCCCCGACATTCCGCTTGTCGTCGACGCAGGGCTCGGCGCGCCGTCCCACGCCGCCGAGGTCATGGAGCTCGGCTATGACGCCGTACTGCTCAACACCGCAATCGCCAAGGCCGGCGATCCGGTGAAGATGGCGACAGCCTTTGCCCGCGCCATTGAAGCCGGGCGACTTGCCTTCGAGGCCGGCCTACTTGAGCCGCGCGACATGGCCGAGCCCTCGACGCCTGTCGCCGGCACCCCCTTCTTCAAAATCGACCACGCGTCTTGATCGAGCGCGTTGGCTTTGAAGCACCTCGATCCATTCTATCCAATCCTCCCCGATACCGAGTGGCTTGCGCGGCTTTTGCCGCTCGGAGTCAAGCTGGTGCAGCTCCGCATCAAGGATAAACCTGAGAGCGCCGTCAGTGCGGAGATCGCCAAGGCCATGTCGCTTTGCGCCGCCCATGACTGCGAGCTGGTGATCAACGATTATTGGCGAGAGGCGATCGCAGCAGGCGCCCGCTTCGTACATCTCGGCCAGGAGGACCTCGCTGCCGCCGATCTCCCGGCCATTAGGGCGGCCGGGGTGCGGATCGGTATCAGCACGCACAGCCACGAGGAACTGGACAAGGCACTTGCCGCCGACGCCGACTATGTGGCGCTCGGACCGATCTACGCCACCACCCTCAAAGCCATGCCTTGGGTGCCGCAGGGACTTCCCCGGCTTGCCGAGTGGCGGGGGCGAGTCGCGTGTCCGCTAGTCGCAATCGGCGGCATCACGCTCGGCCGGGCTCCCGTCGTGCTCGCCGCGGGGGCCGACTCCGTCGCTGTCATAACCGACATTGTGACAAGCCAAGATCCTGAGTCGCGTGTGAAAAATTGGATCGCAACGACCGAGCCGTGGCGCAGTTTGTCCACAGGAACTCCACAAGGGTGAGTCGGCCGGTTGGGGCTTGACCTTGAGCCCCTCCGCTTGGGATCATCGCCTTTACGGGGTACTCAAGCGGCTTCAGGGGGGCTTGATGAGTTACCGTCTCGACTCGGCAGTGCCGATGAGCGAGGCATTGCGGCGTGTGGCCTTTGCCGAGCTTGAGCTTGCGCATGGTGCGCTCCATGCCCCGCCGGAGCGGCATAGCGGTGTGCACAGTGCCCGCAAATGCTTGAAGCGGCTCCGCTCGCTGCTTCTGCTCGCGCGTCCCGGCATGCCCGAGCCCGCTTTCGCTACGCTCACCAATCGGCTCGCCGCCATCGCCAAGGGCCTCGCCGCGGCCCGCGATGCCGCAGCCCTGATCGATGCGATCGACAAATTGGAGAAGGAAACCGGACCGGGGCCGGGCCTCGGCCCGCTGCAATCCTTGCGCGCCTGGCTGCACAAGCGGCGCCACGCCGCAGAACAGAATCTAGAGAAGAGTGCAGCATCTGACACTATGCGCGGGCTGCTTGAGGTAAGGCCCGCCTTCGCCGGTCTTGCCGTCTATCCGGACGATTTCCGTTCGCTCGCCAAGGGGCTGCGGCGCTGCTACCGCTCCACGCGCGAAGCCTTCAGCCACGCGTTCGCGGCCGAGCACGACGAAGATCTGCACGAGTGGCGCAAGGGGGTGCAGCATCATTGGCGGCAGATGCAGCTCTTGGCGCCATGCTGGCCCTCTGAATTGTCGGCGCGTGCCGAGGCCGCCCGCTCGCTATCGCAGCTGCTTGGCGACGACCATGACATTTCCCTGCTGATCCGCCTCGTCTCCACGCCGACCATGATGTTCGGCACGCCTGACGAGACGGCGGCCTTCCTCAAACGCTGCCGCAGGCGCCACAAGGCCCTGCGCAAAGCGGCGAGCACCCAAGGGGAGCGACTGTTCGCCGAGCGGGCGCGGCCATTCGCCGAGCGCATCGAAACTTATTGGCAGATTGCTGCCGGCGACGCCGCCAAATCGAGAGACGAGGCACGGCCGGACAATGTCGTGGCCTTCGGCGAATTGCGCACTCCTCGCGCCGGCTCGAACTGAACTGGTCAGTGGCCCGGCGAGGCGGCTTCAGCGCCGGTTTAGACCTGCACCTTCATCCCGTCGTAGGAGACTTCCCAGCCGGCAGCCTCGACCGCCGCCCGCTCGGGCGAATTCTCGCGCAAGGCGGGATTAGAGTTGTTGATATGTATGAAGATCTTGCGGGCGATGTTGAGCGGTGCAAGCTGCGCCATGCTGCCCCCTTCTCCCGACATATTCATATGACCCATTCGCTCGCCGGTCTTGTTGAGCAGGCCTTGGGCGATCATCTCGTTATTGGTGTAGAGCGTGCCATCGAAGAAGAGTAGCGGCGCGTCCTCGAGCCGCACACGAAGCGCATCGTCCACCCTGGCGCAGCCGGGAATAAAGAAGAAGTGCCGGCCGGTCGCCGTCTCGGTGATCTTGAGTCCGGAGGTATCGCCTTCCTGGGTGCCAAATCCGGCCCCCGCCTCTTCGTCTTCGAGATAAAGTGGAACCTTGCCCGGCACCGGGAATGGCTCGATGGTGATTCCTAGCGGTCCGGAAGGGCCCTCGACGGCAAATGGCTCGCCGTACTTCATGGCCGCACGTCGCACCAGCTTTGCATCGAGCACATCGAACACGCTATTCGAGGCGAGCACCTCGACCACGCGAGGCGTGCCGTAAATCGTGAAGGGCTGACCTTCGCGCAAGCACAACAGCCCGGCAATGGCATCGACATCGCCGTTGGTCAGCACCACCGCTTTGATGGGACTGTTGCGTGGACCACCCTCAGGCGATGGGTGCAGCTCCGGCGTGTCGTTGATTTGCTGACGCAGATCAGGCGCGGCGTTGAGCAGCACCCATTGTCTGCCATCGGCGCTCACGGCGGCCGAGGCTTGTGTGCGCGGCAGGATCTCTGCCACGCACTTGCGCGCATCGGCGGAATTGCGGCCATTGCAATTCCATTGCGGCAAGCCGCCGCCCGCCGCCGAGCCGAGAACCTTGATCAGCATGATTAAGAGTGAAATGGCGATGACCGGTGGGTCGCGTCAAGACAAAAATGACCGCAGAACGGCTAGGGCATGATTGCGACGCCCCAGGGGAGGCGCCCGACCGGGACCGACTTCTCCGCCTTCAGACTGTCGACGTCGATCACCGTCACATCGTTGGTAAGCCCGTTGGCGACGTAATATTTCTTGCCGTCCGGCGCGAACTCGCCGTGCCAGGGGCGCTGGCCGACGAGAATGTAGTCCTTGACCGTCTTGGTCGCGCTATCGATGACGGCGACGCGATTGGAAGGGCCGAGCGGGACGAACACCAGCTTATCGTCCTTGGTGAAGTCCATGCCCACCGGCTGAAGCTGCTCGGGACGCACGCCCGCCACCTCGAAGCCGATCTTCTCTTTCACCTTCCAGCTCTTGGGATCGTCCCAATTCGAAGTATCGATCACCGAGATCGTGCCGCCGATCTCCGAGGAGACCCAAAGCTCTTTCTTGTCCTGGGTGAATTTGGCCTCGCGCGGACGGCTGTCGACCAGGACGTTGCCGACCAGCTTCATCGACGCATTGTCGATGATATGCGCCATGCTGGTCGATTCGGAGGTGGCGGCGGTGTAACGGTCGTCTGGACTGACGATCATGCCTTCAGGCTCGACGCCGACCGGAACCTCGCCGAGCACCTCACCGCTCTCGATGTCCATGATGGTCACGAGCGAGTCGTCCTCGTTGGCGATGTAGATGACATCGCCCTTGGAATCGACCGCCATCAGCTCCGGATCCGGGCCGGATTCGAGCTGGCGGGTTACTTCGAGGGTCTTGGTGTCGATAACATCCATGATGTCGCCGTCGCCCGCCGCCACGAACAGCTCCTTGTGGTCGGGGCTCAAGACGATGCCGCGCGGGCGCCGCTCCGTCTTGATGGTCTTGACCACCTCAAGGGTCTCGCCGTCGAGCACGGTGACGGTATTGTCCTTCTCGTTGGATACGAAGATGGTGTAGGCGAAGGCCGGCGAGGCTAGGAGAAGGAGCGCGGCGGCGGAAGCTGCGGCGAGGCTGATGCGAGTCATGGGTCTACCTTTGGCCGATACTATCTAGAATTTGCACTTGGTCTCGGGCTTGTCGAAGCCGAGCGTGTCGGTGATGTTGGTTGGGTGCAGGAAACCTTCCTGCGGCGAGGTCGAAACCGGCACGCGGGTGCCGCCGCCGAGGATGATCGGCTGGCGCATCTGATGGTCCCAGTCGCGGAAGCTCAAGGC